>JBOHTL010000217.1:0-2623 GCA_050733735.1 Gemmatimonadaceae bacterium | reverse complement strand
GTGTTGGGTTGGTCGTTCATGCGGCACGGGCGTCGCAAGTTGGAGGCCGGTCTTTCACCAGCGAACTGCCGCTGTGGGCTGCGCGCTGCCTGCTAAACGCCGTCGTGCGAGCGCTTGACACCGCTCGGCAGATCTCACCGATTGTGGTATGCCCGCCCCCATCCGCCTCGGTACTCAGGGCTGGAACTACGATGCGTGGGTCGGCCCGTTCTATCCTGATGGCACGCGCGCGATCGATTTCCTGTCCGTGTACTCGCGCGCGTTCGATACGGTGGAAGTGGACTCCACCTTCTACGCGGTGCCGCCGTCGAAGACAATACGCGCGTGGGCGCAGCGCACGCCGACGAACTTCGTCTTCGCGCTCAAGATGCCGCAGGAGATCACGCACGAGCGGCGTTTCCGCGACGTCGGCGACGTGGCCAGGGAGTTCTTCGATCGCGCGCGCGAGCTGGAAGACAAGCTCGGGCCGGTCCTGATCCAGCTCGGCCCCGACTTCCGACCTGTCGAGCTGCCCGCGCTCGCGAAATTCCTGCCGACGCTGCCCGACGACATCGCGTTCGCCATCGAGTTCCGCGACAAGGGCTGGATTCACGACGGGGTGATCGCGCTGCTGTCGGAGCACAACGTCGCGCTCGCGCTCACCGACGCGCGCTGGATTCCGCGGCGTCAGATGCTCTCGCTCGCCGAGCGTCCGACGGCCGACTTCGTGTACCTCAGATGGATGGGCGCGGACAGGGAGATCGTGGATTATTCGCGCATCCAGATCGATCGCTCGCGGGAGCTCGAGTTGTGGACGGGAGTGATCTCGCAGCTCGCGCAGCGCGGCCGCACGATCTACGGCTACGTCAACAACCATTTCGCCGGCCACTCCCCCGCGACACTGCGCGAGCTGCAGCGTCTCCTGCATCTTTCGCCGGTGGACCCGGAGCAGCTCGGCGAACAGATGACGCTTTTCTGACGATGGAGACGACCCTCCGCGGGACGACGCCGAAGTACGCCACGCGCGCGCTCACCGATGAGCGCGATGACAGCGCGCCGTTCGCGTGGCACGCGCCGGCGGTAGTGCTCGGGGCGGTCGGCGTCATGATCGGCGTGTACTGGGACATCTCCTGGCACATGTCCATCGGACGCGACTCGTTCTGGACGCCGGCGCATTTGCTGATCCAGGCGGGCGGTCTCGTCGCCGGGCTCACCTCGGGGTACGTCGCGATGCGCACGACGTTCGGCGGTGACCCGATCGCCAACGCGAACGCCGTGAGCTTCTGGGGATTTCGCGCGCCGCTGGGGGCGTGGGTGTGCATCTGGGGCTGCCTCGCGATGGTGACGTCGGCGCCATTCGACAACTGGTGGCACGATGCCTACGGGCTCGACGTCCGCATCATCAGTCCTCCGCACACCGTGCTGGCGCTCGGCATCGCCGCCATCGGCGTCGGCGCCCTGCTTCTGACGCTGGCGTGGCAGAATCGCGAGAGCCGTCACCGGCGGCTGGCGATGTGGCTGCTGTTGGTGGCCGGCGCGCTGCTGCTGATGGACCGCTCGATCATGCTGACGGAGTTCAGCTACAAGAACCAGCAGCATGCCGGCGGCTTCTATCGCGTGTCGATGCTCGCGTATTCCATGGCGATCGTGATGATGGCGAAAGCGTCGAAGCTCAGATGGGCGGGCACGATGACCGCCGCGATGTTCATGGCCCTCATGCTGTCGCTCATGTGGATCGTGCAGCTCTTCCCGGCGACGCCGAAGCTGGGCCCGATCTACCAGAACATCACGAACATGGTCGGGATGGATTTTCCGGTGCTCGTCGTCGTGCCCGCGATCGGCGTCGATCTCGCGATGGACCGTCTGCGGCTGCGTCCGTTGCTGCTCGCGCCGGTTCTCTCCGCCGTGTTCCTCGCGCTCTTCATCGCGGTGCAATGGCCCTTCGCGAGCTTTCTCATGACCGAGGGCGCACGGAACTGGTTCTTCAACGCCGACAACTTCGTCTACTGGATGTCACCGTCGGGCGTCGAATGGTCGCACACCTTCCAGCAGGATCCGCCCGGCTCGCCGCCGTTTCCGTTACAGCTGTTCATCGCATTCCTGCTCGGAACTCTGTCGAGCTATGCGGGGCTGTGGTTCGGGCACTGGATGAAGAAGGTGCGACGGTGAAGCGCAGTATCCTGCTGCTCGTCATCGCTGCGATCACGTCGGCGCACGTGGGATCGCCGGATGTCTTCTTCAAGGGCAGCGCCGGACCGTACGAGATCCGCGTCGTCGTGCGTCCACCGGAAGTGGTGCCCGGGATTGCGCGCGTGACGGTGCGCGCATCGCCCGATGTGCGGCGTGTCGCGATCCGACCGGTGTTCTGGCGCGCCGCCTCGAAGGGCGCTCCTACGGCGGACGAAACCACGCGGCTCGGAGGCGAATCAGGGACATTCGTCGGATCGCTCTGGCTGATGGCGAGGGGCGCCTACGGCGTCGACGTCACCGTCGATGGCGTGCGCGGTCCGGGAACCGTCATCGTCCCCGTCGCATCGGTCGCCACCGGTCAGCTGCAGATGAGTGCCGCACTCGGCGCAATCCTTCTGACTCTCGGCATCGTGCTCGTCGCCGGTCTCGTCACCATCGTGTACAAGGCGGCGGG
>JBOHTL010000216.1:0-3450 GCA_050733735.1 Gemmatimonadaceae bacterium | reverse complement strand
GGAGACAGGACGCCTCTGGACCATCGAGCACGGCGCCGCGGGCGGCGACGAGCTGAATCACCCGGAGGCGGGAAAGAACTACGGCTGGCCGACCATCACCTATGGGCGCAACTACGGCGGCGGCCGCATTGGCGTCGGCGCGGTTCGCGAAGGGATGGAGCAGCCGGTGTACTACTGGGATCCGGTGATCGCGCCGTCAGGCATGGCGATCTACACCGGCGAACGCTATCCGGGATGGAAGGGCAGCATCTTCGTCGGCTCGATGTCGCCCGGAGGTCTGGTCCGGCTCGAGATGCACGGCGACAGCGTCGTGAAAGAAGAACGCTACCTCCGCGATCTCCGCGAGCGCGTCCGCGACGTGAAGCAGGGACCGGATGGATACCTCTACGTCGCGACGGACAACTCGGATGGGCGGATACTGAGGGTGGTGCTCCGGTAGCGCGGTGTGCGGTGCGGGGTGTGAGGTGCGTGCCTACCCGCGGCACCGGTCGTCTATCTAGGCACCCTTCATGGAGCGCTCGATGATCGCTGCGCGTCGCATACTCGCGCTGGTAGTGCTGGTCGCTTCCCCCGCTATCGCTCAGGAATCGCCGGCCGCCTCTGCGGGCCGGATCGGTATCGGCGTGACGCTGAATCCGACCACTGTGCTCGCCGATGAGAGCCTCGGCTTCCTCCCGCTGGGCGTCACCAACTTCGTGATGCCGATTCGCCTGGGCGCTCGCGCCACCCTCGAGCCGGAATTCGGCGTCTTCCGGTTCAAGGAGGACCTGACGCAGCCGGGTGGCGTCGCCAGCGAAACCACGCTGAGCAACTACCGCGTCGGCGTTGGCCTGCTGTTCAATCTGGCCGACCGCGCCGCGCTGATTCCGTACGTGGGACCGCGCGTCGGACTGGTGCTTACGTCCGTCGAAGAATCATCGACCTTCGGCGGAAGCACGACGACCACGACACAGGATCAGACCGGCTTCTATTTCGGCGGGGCGCTTGGAGCGCAGCACTTCTTCACGCGCCACTTCTCGCTCGGCGGCGAGGTCCAGCTGCTGTACACCTCGATCTCGTACGACGAGGAGTCGTCCGGTGGCACGCCGCCGGATCGCAGCCAGTCGCTGATCTCGACGAATGGGCTCGTGACGCTGAGGTGGTACTTCTAAGAGTTTGAAAGGATTGAAAGGTTGAAGGATTGAAAGGTTGAACAGTGCGGGAGCCTGGCTTGGCATCCCAAACCCTCAATCCTTCAATCCTTCAAACCTTCAATCCGCTTTTATTCAGTTCTCAGCGCCACGTTCGGATCCACCCTCGCCGCCCTGATTGCCGGTACCAGCGCCGCCAGCGTCGCCGTGAGCAGCAGCACCGCGATCACGCCGCCGAAGACGAGCGGATCTGTCGGCTCCACCCTGAAGAGCAGCGGGGCGACGAAGCGGCCGGCGTAGAGCGCGATTCCGGCGCCCACAATGATGCCGAGTGTGGTGATGCGCAGCCCCTCTCCGAGCACGAGGCGAATCACGTCGCGCACCTGTGCGCCGAAGGCCACCCGGACGCCAAGCTCGTGCGTCCGCTGGGTGACGTTGTAGGCGATCACGCTGTACAGACCGATCGCGGCGAGCACGAGCGCGAGACCACCGAACGCGACGAACATGGTGGCGCCGAGCCGCCAGGGCCGGATGGTCGGCGCGAAGATCTCCGACATCGGTGTCGTCGTCACGTACGCCGCTCCCGGCATGAACTTCTGCAGCGTGCGCCGCACGGACTCGGCTTCGCGCTCCGCGGACGGGCCCCGGACGCGGACGAACACACCGCCGCCGGTGAGGTTGGCCTGGGTGATCGGACGGAAGTAGTACAACATCCTGTCATCGGCGAAGCTGTCGTCGGCGCGCACGTCTTCCGTGATGCCGACGACCGTGGTGCAGGGTATCGTGTCGGACTGGCCGATGCGTACGCACTGGCCCAGCGCTTCCTTTCCGGGCCAGAGCTTCTTCGCCATCGTCTCGCTCACCACCATGACCTTGGGCGAGTTCTCCGTGTCGGTGCGATCGACGAAGCGGCCGCGAAGCAGCCGCGTTCCCATCGTCTCGAGATACTCGGGCGCGGCGCCCTGGATGCGGAACGACCCCATCGCGTTCGTGACGCTGGTATCGATGCCGGGGATGATGATCCCTTCGTCCCACGTCATCCAGAACGGCACGGTCACCGCGCGTGAGGCGCTCGCCACGTTCGGCAGCGCGCGCGCTTCCTCGGCGAGCTTCTCGCGCAGGGAACGCTTTTCGGCGGGGGTGAGCGTCTCGCCGCGCTCCTCCACGCCCACCCAGATGATGGGATCGATCTCATATCCCATCGACAGCGACCGCACGTTGTCCAGGCTGCGCACGAAGAGACCCGCGCCCACGAGGAGCACGACGGACAGCGCGCCCTGGGCCAGGAGCAGCGCGGTGCGCGTGCGGGAGCGGTGGTAGGTGCCTTCGCGGGCACCCGACTTGAGCGCGGTGGTGAGATCAGCACGGCGGGACTGCAGCGCGGGAGCGAGGCCGGTGAGCAGGCCGACGAACAGCACCGCGGCGCCGGCGAAGATCAGCGTGCGCGAATCGCGCGCGACACTGAGCGTCTCGCCACTCGGCAGGAAGAGCGTCGTCAGAACGGCTCCACCCCATTGCGCGATCGCCAATCCCACGACGCCGCCGACGACGGCCAGGAGCACGCTCTCTGTCAGCAGCTGCGACAACAGCCGCCCGCGGGACACGCCGAGCGCCAGGCGGACGGCCACTTCACGCCGGCGCCGGAGCGCGCGCGCGAGCAGCAGGTTGGCCACGTTGGCCGCGGCGATGAGCATGACGATGATCGCGACGCCGCTCACCCAGCGCGCCACCTTCGAGACTTCCGATGGCTGCGGACTGCGCGCCGCGAGCACCGATCCGGCGATCGCGCGCGGCTTGGCGATCTCCGCGAGCGTCGTCGCGGGCGACATCTCGCGCTGCGCCGCGTAGCTGCGACGATACGCGTTGCTGAGGTCCGCGTCCGCCTGCTCCTGCGTCACGTCCGGCTTCCTGCGCGCGTACATCTGCATCCACGAGATGTTGTACTTCGCGTACCAGTTGCTCAGATCGTCGGGATTCCAGGTGAACTCGGTGCCGGCGTACGTCGTGATCGGCACCCATGCGACCGGGATGCGCGTCGTGGAGACGCCGGCGAAACCCTTCGGCGCCACGCCGATGATCTCGTAATCCACCTTGGCGATCTTGAGCCGCTCGCCGAGGACATCGGTTCGGCCACCATACCGGCTCTGCCAGAAGGGGTAGCTGAGCACGACGACCGAAGCGCCGAGCGGCGTCGTATCCTCCGCTGCGGTGAAGAAGCGACCCAACGCGGGGCGCGCGTCGAAGAGCGACCAGAACGACGCGCTCACCGCGCCCACCTGCATCTCGAAGGCGTTCTCGCCGACGCCGACCGCCATCTCGC
>JBOHTL010000215.1:0-2314 GCA_050733735.1 Gemmatimonadaceae bacterium | reverse complement strand
GAGGACCAGCCCGAGGGTATCGGCGTTGATATCGACACCCCGGCCGGCCCACAACAAATGACAGCCGTTCGGCGCGCGCACCGACGCCAGCAGCACCGGCGTACCTGACGAATGGCCGCTCAGCAACAACCATCCTTCGCCGCGGCGGACGAGCGCCGTATCGCCAGCACGTTGTCCATGCGCCGCGATGTCGGCCGAATCGACGGTGAAACCGTTCGCGCGCGCGATGCGCGCCAGATCTCCGCGTCGCATCGTGAGCGTCAGCGGCCAGCGGTCAGACAGCGCTGTGCGAAATACGGGTATGCTGTCGGCCATCGTGGTCGAATCGCAGCGGATCTCGGGAGCCTTCACGATTGTGAATCCCGGCGGCTGACGAAACTCCAGCCCCTCGGGCAGATGTACATGCTCCCACGATTGCGGCGGCCGAAAGGGCACCCGCACATCCATTCTCCTCGAGGTGTCGATCAGATCCTCGACTTTGGTGCGCCGCGGTCGTCGATCGGATCTGGGAGGATCGCACCCGAGAGTGGCGAGCGCGACGATCACAAGGATGAGACGGCGTTGCATGGGGGCCCGTTGAATCAACGCGGCCCTCTGCGAGGTGAGAAACCTGCGGACAGTTCCTTCCGTTGGATCAGGAGCAAACCCCCGGACTGTTGGCGCTGTCTATGGTATAGCCGCGCCCGTCACTTCCGCCATCCCGAATCAGTGCCCGTCGCATGAGAAATGTGAAACTCGCCTTCCGGACGCTCTTCAAGACGCCCTTCGTCACCACCGTCGCGGCCCTGTCGCTCGCGCTCGGGATCGGCGCGAACCCGGCGATCTTCTCGATCTTCGACGAGATGCTGCGGCGCCCCCTCCCGGTTTTCCAGCCGGAGCGGCTCGTGAACATCTCGACGCCCGGCGTCATGTTCGGCTCCAACTCCTGCAACCAGGCTGGCAGCTGCCAGGAAGTGTGGAGTTATCCGATGTTCCGGGACGTGGAAAAGAATCCTGGGCTGTTCGGCGGCATCGCCGGGCACGTGCTGTTCGGTGTGAACGTGTCCTTCGAAGGACAGACGCTCAACACCGACGGTCTACAGGTTTCCGGCCGCTACTTCCAGGTGCTCGGCTTGCAGCCCTTGCTCGGGCGCCTGATCGCACCGAGCGACGACGAAACGATCGGCGCGAACTTCGTGACCGTTCTCAGCCACCGGTTCTGGGAGACACGGCTCGGGTCCGATCCGGCCGTCGTCGGCAAGTCCATGCTGATCAACGGTCAGCGCATGACCATCATCGGCGTCGCGCCGAGAGGGTTCGATGGGACAACGCTTGGCGCGCGCCCCGCGGTGTTCGTTCCGCTCTCCATGCGCGCCGTCATGCAGCCGGGCTTCCGCGGCTTCGAGAATCGCCGGTCCTACTGGGTCTACCTGTTCGCGCGCCTCGAGGATGGCGTGACGATGGCGCAGGCAAAGACGGCGATCAACGCCGTCTACAAGCCGATCCTGCTGAACGTCGAAGCACCGCTGCAGGAAGGGATGAGCGACCAGACGCTGGCGCGGTTCAAATCGAAGGAGGTCGTCGTCTCGGATGGCCGGCGCGGGCAGAGCTCGACGCATCGAGACGCGAAGACGCCGATCATGATGCTCTTCGCCGTCACCGGCATCGTCCTGCTGATCGCGTGCGCGAACATCGCGAACCTGCTGCTCGCCCGCGCGGCGAACCGCTCCATGGAGATGGCGGTGCGTCTGTCGCTCGGCGCATCCCGCAAACAACTGCTCGGACAACTCCTCACCGAATCCGTGGTCCTGGCCGCGATCGGTGGCGCGGTCAGTGTGCTCGTTGCGTATTGGACGCTGAACGGCATTACGACGATGCTTCCCGAGGAGGCATCGACGACGATGGACCTGAGCCTCAGCTGGGCCGCGATCGGGTTCGCGGCAGGGATCTCGATTCTCACGGGCCTGCTGTTCGGGCTGTTCCCCGCCATGCAGAGCACGCGTCCGGACCTGGTCACCGCGCTGCGCAACAACTCGGGGAAGTTGTCAGGAGGACGGGCGGCGGCGCGCTTCCGTTCTTCGCTCGTGACGACGCAGATCGCGCTCTCCATGGCGCTGCTGATGTTCGCGGGGCTGTTCATCAAGAGCCTGGCGAACGTGAGCCGGGTGGAGCTCGGCCTGAACGTCGACAACGTGATCACGTTCACCGTTTCGCCCGTCCGGAACGGCTACGACTCCACCCGGAGCCGGAACCTGTTCATCCGGATGGAGGAGGAGCTCGCCGCGCTGCCCCGCGTGACCGGCGTGACGGCCGGGCTCGTGCCGCTGCTCTCAGG
>JBOHTL010000214.1:0-6516 GCA_050733735.1 Gemmatimonadaceae bacterium | reverse complement strand
GCGCTGGACGGACCCATGACGCGCGTCGCCCTGATGCGACCGAGTCTCGATGGCGTGAGCGCCCTGCGCGTTCCGATGGAGCGTGTCGCGTCGCTGCAACCGGAGCTGCGAGCCGTCGCGGAGCTGCAGGGATCCATGCGCGAATTAGCGACGCTCCGCGACCCGCTGATTCGCGTGGCGGAGCTGCGCCAGCCGATGACGCAACTCGCCGCGCTCAACCCGATCGCTAATCCAATCGGCTTCATCGCGCTAGCGCTCGTGGGCCTGGCGGCGTGGGCAGCAGTGACGTTCTTCGCGGTTCGCTTCGCAGTGCTCAGTGCCATGAGCAGGTCCGGCAGGTGATCGGACTGGCGCTTCGGCAACCCGGCCTGCACACTAGGCGACCGGCGATGCCGCCGACGTACGTCCACTCCGACACGGAGAACGTGAATGCATCGCATCACTGCTCGCGTCACCGCCGCGACGGCCATTCTGCTCGCCGCCTGCGGCAACCCGGAACGGCTCCCTCTCGCCCCCACCACCGGCGGCTCCGCGGAGCTGCGCGGACAACCGGCCACCGCGTACCTCGTCACTTTCCAGGATGACGTCACCGACGTGCGCGCTCTGGCGAACGACATGGCCATGCGCGGCGGCTTCGCGCTCGACCACGTGCGCCTCCACGCCGCGCGCGGCTTCACGGCCTTCATTCCGCCGGCGTTCGTGAATACCCTCCGCGGAGATCCGCGCATCAAGATCATCGAGCCTGACGGTGTGGTCACGCTCGACCTCCCGCGCGACAACTTCGGCGCACAGGCTCGGCCCAGCCAGGGGCAGCAAACGTCGTACGGACTCGCACGCGTCGGCGGAAGCGCCGACGGCAGCGGCAGGACGGCGTGGATCATCGACACAGGCATCGACCTCGAGCACCCGGATCTCAACACGAGCCGGAACTGCCACGCGAGCTTCGTGCGGCGCGGCTCGCCGGACGACGGCAACGGCCACGGCACGCACGTCGCCGGCATCGTCGCCGCTCGCAACAACTCGGTCGGGACGCTCGGCGTCGCCGCCAACGCGTTCGTCTGCTCGGTGCGCGTGCTCGACAACTCCGGCAGCGGTCAGTGGTCCTGGATCGTGGCGGGCATCGACTACGTCGCGGCGAACGGCGCGGCAGGTGAGGTCGCGAACATGAGCCTTGGTGGGTCGGGCTCGAACGCGACGGTCGAACAGGCCGTGCTCGACGCATCGCAGAATGTGGAGTTCGTCCTCGCGGCCGGCAACAATGGCGAGCACGCGAGCGACTTCACGCCGGCGCGTGTGAATGGGCCCAACGTGTACACGATCTCGGCGATCGACAGCAGAGACTGCATGCCGTCATGGTCCAACTTCGGCAATCCGCCAGTCGACTACGCCGCTCCTGGGGTCGGCATCCTCTCCACGTGGAGAGGCGGTGGCACCAAGTCGATCAGCGGCACCTCCATGGCCGCGCCGCACGTGACGGGCATTCTTCTCGTCGGCGGCGTGAGAAGCAGCGGAAGCGCGGGGTGCGACCCGGACGGCAACCCCGATCCGATCGCGAGCAGATAACGGCACGCTTGCAGGCGAGTAGACGAGGAGGCGGGGAGACGGTGGGCTCTCCGCCTCTTCGTTATCTCGCCTTCTCGCCTGCGCAGGACCATCGCCGGCGGCCGCTGCCCTGGTCGGTCTACGCAGCGGCGGCGACAGGAACAGGCCCGGCTGGCACCAGTTCCCTTTTGACCAGGTCGACGCGCATGTTGAGCCCCTCGAGCGCCACTGCGCCCAAAAGGGTCATGTCATCCTGCTCCCCGAAGACCACGATGGTCGGGGTCGCGCGCCCGGCGGTGAACACCATCGCGAAGCCGATTTCGCGCTCGAAGATCCGGCCGTCGGCGGTCTCGAAACGCTCGGCCCTTGCGGCCTCAACCCCGAGTTCCTCGAGCAATGCACGCGGAAGCCAGGTGTACTCGCTGCCGGTGTCGACCATGACATCTGACAGCTCGCGCCGAAGATTCTGATCCTGCCACGGTGCGATCGCGATTGTCGTTCGGAAGATCCCCATGTCGTCGATCATACCGCCTCCGGTTCAGAGCCTGGCACCCATACGCCGCGCCAGTGATCAAAGCGATGCATTCGGGTACCGCCGAGTAGTAAGCAGTGGGGACGCCGAGTCAATAGCGAACCCGGCCAATGCAGTTCATGCCGCCTTCGTGCAGTTCATGACACGACAGGGTGCATCTTCGCGCTATTCGCGTATACTAAGACCATGAACCGCTTGCAGTTGCTCTCCGCTCTGCTGCTGGCGCTGCCAGCTGCGTCCGCCTCAGCCGCTACCGGGCTGGGCGGTTCGCGCGCGACCCTGCTCGAGGTTTATCGGATCGCGAAGCACAACGACTTCACGTTCCTTCGCACGGCCGCGCAGGTGCGCGAGTTCGTCGAGAAGGATCGTCTCGTCGAGGTGAGGGAGAACGAGCACCTCGCGGTGAGCCGGGTGTCTTTCCCGTTCACACGTCCGATCGTCAAGACGTTCATCGAGCGGCTCGCCGAGCAGTATCATCGCGCCACGGGCGACAGGCTCGTGGTCACCAGCCTCACACGCCCCAGGTCGAGACAGCCACGCAACTCGAGCCGCTGGTCGGTACACCCGACCGGGATGGCGATGGATCTGCGCGTGCCGCGGAGCTCCGAGGCGCGGAAGTGGCTCGAGGAGACGCTGCTCGAGCTCGAAGCGGGCAATCTGCTCGACGTGACCCGCGAGCGCCGGCCGCCGCACTACCACGTCGCGGTCTTCCCGGAGGCGTACGAGGCGTACGTGCTGCCCAGGATCGCGCGCGAAGTTGCCGAAGCCGCGACCAGGGCCGCCCTGGCGGCGACGCGCGCAATCGAGAATGTCGCGGTAGCAGCCGCGCAGCCCGCGATTGCGCCAGGCTTTCCTGCGCTCGCGATCGCCGCGCTCATCGGCGGTGCCGTCATCGCGCTGACGGCGGCCGGTGTCGGCGTCCGGCACGCGCGACGTTAGAGATCTCGACTGGCCGGGTTGACACGGAAACGACGCGGAAACCGCGGAAAACACGCTGAAGAACGTGAACGGCTTTCGGCCACTGCGCCTTCTGCGTCGTTTCCGCTTAATCCGCGTCGTTTCCGCGTATACCCGTCGGTCGCGATGCCTATCCGGCTCTAACTCGCAACTGAGTATCCCACGGATCACGCGCCACGACTTCGCGCGACTCGCGCGTCACCGTGTGGCCGCCCGCTTCCAGACTTCTGCCCACGGCATCCACATCCGCCGATGTCGGAACGATCAACTCCCACTCGATGAGACGCGCGTCGTCCTCTGTCGCGCTCGGCGCGCCGCGCGCCCAGGTGTTCGTCCCCAGGTGGTGATGGTAGCCGCCGGCTGACAGAAACAGCGCGCCGGGATAACTCCATACGGTCTTGTCGAAGCCGATCGCCGCGTGATAGAACGACTCGGCCTGTGGAATGTCGCCGACGTGCAGGTGCACGTGTCCGATTCGTGTTCCGGCGGGCGCGCCAGTCCACGGCTGATCGCCTCCGGCGAGCAGAACGCTGCGCAGGTCCAGCGGGTCGGTCGCCATCGTCAGCTGGCCATTCTCCTCGGTCCACTCGGAGCGCGGCCGATCGCGGTATACCTCGATTCCCAGGTTGTCCGGATCCTGGAGGTATATCGCCTCGCTCACCAGGTGATCCGACATCCCGGGTCTGAGCCCGAGATCCGCGACGTGCTGGAGGAAGCGTCCGAGCGCCGACTGGTCGGGGAGCAGGATCGCAAAGTGGTACAGGCCCAGTAGTCCACGACGAGGCACCATCGTGGCACCCTTCCGCTCGTGCAGCTCGAGCAGGGGCGTGTCGTCGTCGTGCGGGCCGAGCGTGGCGACATGTCCCGAACGATGCAGCACGCGAAGCCCGATGACGTCCTGGTAGTAGTCGACCGACCGGCCGAGGTCGGAGACCTGAAGCTTGACCCGGCCGATGTGCGTCTGCTCCGGCAGCCGGTACGAAGGGGGCACGATCATCGGTCGCAAGATATGCGGTCTCGACCGCGTGGTTTCGAGCTGAGCAACAAACGCCGGGCTCAGTCGTATATACCGGTATGAAGCACCGGACTCTTCTCCTCGGACTCCTCATTCTCGCGCCCGCCGCCGATGCGTGGGCGCAACTGCGCGGCTCGCCGACGTCCATGCGCCGGCAGCATCGTGTCGCCGAACGGCACGACTACACCTTTCTCCGCAATTCGCGTCAGGTACGCGAGTTCATCGAGGAACGGCGGCTCGTGAAGTTGCCGGGCAATCGCAACTACAGCGTGAAGCGCGGAATCTCATTCGCGTACGCGCGCCCCGCGGTGAAGTTGTTCGTCGAGCGGCTCGCCTCGCAGTTCCGCGCCGCGACCGGCGAGACGCTGGTCGTCACGAGTCTCACCCGCCCCGTCTCGCGCCAGCCGAGAAATGCGAGCGATCTCTCGGTGCATCCGGCGGGGATGGCGGTTGATTTCCGCGTGCCCAGGAAAGCGTCGAGCCGCCGCTGGCTGGAAAACACGCTCGTGAGTCTCGAGCGGTCCCGGGTGCTCGATGTGACGAAGGAGCGCCGGCCCGCGCACTATCACGTGGCCGTGTTCCCGTCGCAGTACGAGGACTACGTCGAGCGAATCACCGAGGGGAATTAGGCGTCAGCCGGCCTCGGCGAACGGTTCGTCGCCGCGATAGTAAAACGGCTGGCTGGTGACGACGCGCTCTCCGGTGCGCGCATACTCCTCGAGCCGGTCGTCGTCGCAGGTCGTCCAGTCGTCGGGGATCGGGCTGAGACGACGCTTCTCGTAATCGTTCTCGAAGCACAGCCATCCCTGCGCGTACGTCCCCCTGAGACGCGCGCGCGCCACGGGCGCCTGCGGCGTCCGCCGCTGCTCGCGCCGGCGATCGGCGAAAGAGATCGCCTTGATCTCCACGCGGCGATCCGACGCGGTGCCGACACGACGCTCGCTGAGCCGTGGGACGATGTCCCAGACCCGCCACTCGGCGCCCGCCGAGTCCTCGAATGTCCGATACGGCATGAGCGATCTCCCTGGTCGCGCGCCTCTCCTTCTCTCCGTTGAGCCCGCTTTTTTTCGCAGCGGAGTCTCCTGTCGCCATTGACCAAGCGAAAAAAATGCCAACACAGTCGGGCGGGTTGTACGCTTTGTGATCACACAACGCGCTGCTAGCGGCCTCACGCTTGCACTTTCGCGGCGGCAATGAAGACCACGCTACTCGTTGCGGCCGGGCTCGCCATCGCGCTGAGCTCCGGACGGGCGCAGACGACCGAGTCTTCCTCGCTCTTTACTCGCAACGACTGGTGGTGGGCAGGTGCGTTCGTCGTGGGATCGGTCGCGATGAGCACGGCAGACCTGCAGGTCGCGGCGGCCTGGAATGACAGCACGCGACGGGACGCCGGACGCGACCGTCTCGCGCGCAATTTCGCCAAGATTCAGGAAGGAACGCTGTTCTTCGGCAATATCGCCCTGTGGGGAATCGCTCGGCTCGCCAGGCTACCCGCGATGGCCGACATCACCTTCCATGCGGCCGAGGCGGTCGTTGTCGGCAGCGCGGCGTCACAGGTGCTGCGCGGGCCGCTCGGCCGTTCGCGGCCTCACGTGTCGAACCACACCAACCAGTACGACTTCAAGCCCTTCCGCGGCTTTCGCGATTTCGAATACCGCGCGTTCCCGTCGATTCACACGGCATCGGCGTTCGCGGTCGCGACGGTCTACACGCTCGAGACGCAGCGGCGCGCCCCGCGCGCGACCTGGATCGTGGCGCCGATCGCCTTCACGCTCGCCGCGGGACCAGCGCTCTCGCGCATGTACACGGGACAGCACTGGGCGAGCGACATCATCGGCGGCGCGATCATGGGCACGTTCGCCGGAGTGAAAATGGTGCGATACAATCACGACGTGCATCCCGACAATCGCGTGAACCGCTTTTTCCTCGGCGCGCGCAACGTACAGATCGGCCTCGGACCACAGGCTGCGTCGTTCGCCTACTCGGCCAGATTTTGAGCGCGCGATCGCTGAGACTGCGCAGCGGTCGAATGCTGCTTCGCGAGAGCACCTCTCGTCCTCGCTAGCCTGGCCAATGGCGGCATGAAGTGCGCATGCCGCCATTGCCATGGCCTGACGCTGCGGGCGACAGGTGCTCATCGCTCGCGCGCATTCCACCGCTGCTCTGTCTCAGCCCTCGCCCGCCATTGCCTCGATCGGCGCAGCGACGCGGCCGTCCACTGCCCTCTCGGGTTCGTTCGCGGCGCGGAGAGAGAAAGCCGTTCACGCTATGCGTGACTGCCCGTCGTTCACGGCGGGGCTGGTCGCGCCGGTGACGCTTCGCGTTACACGACTGAGGCCCACCTGCGCGAACCCGCAGCGTGGGTTTGCGCAGGTCGACCTCGCGCTCACACACCCCGGCCCAACCTCAGTCAATCAAGCAAGGCGTTCGAGCGCCGACCTGACTCGTGGCATCAGCTCGCGGACGTCCG
>JBOHTL010000213.1:0-3685 GCA_050733735.1 Gemmatimonadaceae bacterium | reverse complement strand
GTACGCGTTGAGCGACATGGACGTGCGCAGCACCAGGTCGCGGCTTCAGGGCGCGATGACGTTCGTCGTCGGCAACGAAGTGCTCGAAGTCCGCAACGTGGATCTGCGCGCGTCGCCCGTGAACTTCGATCTTTTCCGCACGCTGGCCGGAGGACCGTTCCCCGTGGACTGGCAGGGCGATCTCTACGGGCGCGTGAAGGGCCCGGGCGGACCGGTCACCAACTTCGTCGTCGCGGAATCCGACGTCACCTGGCGCGACATGCACGTCCCCGGTGCCGTCTCACGGTTCAGCGGCAGCGGTGAAGTCGACATTCTCGATCCCGAGCTGACGAACTTCCACGGTTTCGACGTCAACGTCGCGAGCCTGGACCTGCGTTCCATCGAATTCCTGTTCCCCGAACTCCCGCGCCTCGGAGGCACCGTGGCCGGCGTGGCGACGCTCGACTCTCTGTGGCTCGATGTGCGCTTCTCGGACGCCGACGTCACGCATCGCAACGGTCCTGGAGAGCCGACGCGTGTGACGGGGAGCGGACGCGTGACATGGGCCGAGGAGTTCATGACGTACGACGTGGCCGTGAACGCGCAGCCGCTGTCGCTCGACATGATGTCTCGCGCCTACCCGTTGGGACTCACGGGTCTGCTCAGCGGACCGATTCAGGCAAAAGGCACGACCGAGAATCTCCAGTTGAGCGCGACGCTGGAAGGGCCCGCCGGAAGGATCGTGTACAACGGCAGTGTCGACGCTTATCCGCTCAGCATCGCGGCCAGGGGCGGCGGCCGGGTCGACGCGCTCGATCTGTCGCAGCTGCTCGCGGCCAGGGATCGCATGCCCCGGGGCGTTCTCACCGGCTCGTACCAGCTGGACGTCCGCGGGGACACGAACGATCTCGGCACGCTCACGGGCGTGGCGTCCGCCCTCGTCGAGCGGTCCGAGCTGGCGGGCATCCGGGTCTTTCCGTCGCGCATGCGCGCGCGGTTCGCCAACGGCCGCATCATGGTGGATACGCTGCGCATCGAGAGCACCGCGGCACGCGTGGATGCCAGCGGCGCGCTCGGTCTCACCCGGGACGTGAGCGACTCGCTGACGTATCTCGTGAGCGTCGATTCCCTGGGCGGTTTGCGCCGCTTCATCCAGGAGCTGATCCCCACCGTCGCGACGACGGTGACGAGCGACTCGATCTCGGGCATGGTCTCGCTGGCCGGTGCCGTGCGCGGGTCGCTCGACGCGCTCGACATCAGCGGCGCATTGACTGGCAGCGAGCTGTTCATCCGGCGTGAAGCGGGCCGGGAGATCAGCGGCCGCTTCGCGCTCACGAACATTCAGGGCGGTCCGAACGGCACGGCGTCGCTGCGTGTCGCGAATCTCAACGTCGGCGGTATCCGGCTCGACACCCTCGGCGGAACGATGCGCTTCGATCGCGCCAACCAAGGCGTGTTCACGGTCGGCGCACTCGCCAGCAACGGTGTCCAGCTCGAGGCGTCCGGCGACATCGGAACGGGCGCGGACTCGGCGGTTGCGCTCACCCTGCGAAACGTCGCGCTCCTCACCGACAGCAGCCGTTGGACGCTCCGCGGAGTGGCGCCGATGCGCCAGACGCCATTGGAATTCATGCTCGACTCGCTCGTGCTTGCGAACGGCCGCGGAGGTCGCGTGTCGCTCGAAGCGCGCGTGCCGCGAACGGGCAACACGAACGGCCGTGCGCGCCTCTTTTTCCGGGCGGACAGCGTGCCGCTCTGGGACGTCGGGCGTGTCGCACAGCTCCAGAAGTCCCTGTCCGGCATCGGCTTCGTGACGGCGCAGGGCGCCGGGACGACGGCGTCGCCCGTGATGAACCTGCAGGCAAATCTGCGCGATCTTCGCTACGGCGGCGTGAGTCTGGAGGGCGTGACCGCTACGGCCGGATACGCGAACCGGCGTGCCAACGTAGCGCTCGATCTGGCGCGCGGCGGACGCACCGCGATCATCGCCCGTGGATCGCTGCCGCTGGAGCTGTCGTACTTCGGGGCCCGCACGCTTC
Organism: Gemmatimonadaceae bacterium; assembly: GCA_050733735.1. Lineage (GTDB taxonomy): Bacteria > Gemmatimonadota > Gemmatimonadetes > Gemmatimonadales > Gemmatimonadaceae > DASPMP01. The sequence continues at coordinate 1,667 of JBOHTL010000213.1, read as the reverse complement.
AGGATTCGCTGCGAGCCACCATCCGCACCGACAGCGCGAGCTTCGAGGTGGTGGAGGCATTCATCCCCGGCCTTCGCGACGCGAAAGGCACGCTGGTCGCCAATCTCGATATCGTCGGGACGTGGGAGCATCCCGACATCGTCGGCGGGTTGCGCGTGCAGAACGGTGAGGTGTTCGTGGATTCGCTTGGCATCCAGCTGCAGGGCGTGGACGTGGATCTGCAGCTCTTCGGTCATGCCGACAGTCTCGCCGTGCGCAGCATGCGAGCCTGGAGCGGTCAGGGTCCGGCCAACGCGGTCGCTCTTACCGGCTACGTGACCTATCGCGACATGCGCAACCCGTACGTCGCCCTCAAGCTCGGCGCGCGCGAGTTCCACGCGATGGACCGTCGTTCGCTGGCGCGTCTCGACATCAGCACAGCGCGCGACAGTCTGCGCCTCACCGGCCACTTGCGGGGCGCGTCACTGCGCGGCGGTCTGCTCGTGGATCGCGGCACGGTGTATCTCCCCGATCCCGAGCTGGCACGCAAGCAGACCGACTGGACGACGAGCTTCCGGGACACGACGACGACCGGTGTCTCGGGCGGAACGACGTCCAGACTTCTCGAGTCGATCATCATCGACGACGTGCAGGTGACGCTCGGCGATGAAGTCTGGCTGCGCTCCGCCGAAGCGGACATCAAGCTCGGCGGCACGCTGAACGTGCAGCGCCGGCCGAAGCGCGGCGTCTCGGTGGCCCTCGGCTCGCTCGAGACCGATACGGTGTTCGTGCCGACGCTCGACGGGGTGCTGCTCGCCGAACGCGGCACCTACACCCTGGGGCTCGGACTGGTGCGCCGGGAGTTTCAGGTCGAAGGCGGAACGATCACCTTCTTCGGCGCGACGGAGCTGCCGCCGGAGCTGAACATCAGCGCGCTGCACACCGTGCGCACCGTGACCGGCAACGACCTCCGCATTCGCGTGCGACTCAGCGGGCCGCTGTATCCCAACCCGATCGTGACGCTCGAGAGCGCGGAGAGCTTCGCGCAGTCCCAGTCCGACCTTGTCTCATACCTGATTTTCGGTCAGCCAAACTTCGAGCTCGGGAACGAGAGCCGTAGCTACGTGCAGCTCGCGGCACAGACGCTCTTCCCTTCGGCGCAGACGCTGCTGTCCTCCCAGCTGCGCACCCTCGTTGGCTCGGCGGCCGACTTCCTCCAGCTCCGGCCGGGAACGGCGGACGCGGGCGAGGCACTCAACGAGAACAATCCAGACGGGTTCGGAACCTTCCTCGAGGACTTTTTCTGGACGTCGCGCCTGGGTGGGGAAAAGCAGATCACCGACAATCTGTTCGTCAGCCTCAGCACCGGTCTCTGTCCCTTCGATCCTGGACGTTCCGATTCAGAAGGACTTTTTCTCAAAGGCCTCAGCGGAAAGATCGAGTACCGCCTTTCCCGGGACGCGTCGATCAAGGCGGGCAAGGAGCCCAGCACCGGCGTCTGCCGTAACAGCGGATCCCTCGGGCGGGTGGTGGAGGCGCCGTCCCAATGGGGACTTTCGCTGTTCAAGAGCTGGCGGTTCTAGATTGAGTGCCATGGGGCAGCTCAAGGAACACGACGCCATGATCTGCCGCTCGTGCGGCAACGAGGAGCGCGCGTCGGAAGGCTATCCGTGCACGAACTGCGGCAC
>JBOHTL010000212.1:0-3926 GCA_050733735.1 Gemmatimonadaceae bacterium | reverse complement strand
CGGCAGCACCAGACGAACTCGAAGACGTGAGAGCCCGATCTCGTGAGCACGTCGATGGTGCCCACGAAGTCCGAGCATCCCGAGCTGCCCCGGATCGTCACCTCTTCGATTTCGAGCGACGACTCTTCGGCCAGCAGTTGGCTCAGCAAACGCTGTACTTTGACGCGCGGCACGAAGTACTCGACCTTTACCCGCCCGGGACGATCTCCGGCGAGAAACCGGGTGAGATCAGCCTTGAATTCATCCGTGGCTCTGGACTGCGTCAACAACGATTCCATCGATCTGTCGCGCTCGCCAAGTTGGTTGAGGTCTGCTGGCTGAAGCCCTTGCAGGACAACACAATATCGCGCGCTGCACAATACATCGGAAGTCTCAATTTGGGCGAATTAGCTGACCTGAAGTCGCTGCGGCCGCCGAAGGCGATTCTCGAGATCACGAGAGCGCTCGAGGCCGCCGGCCACGAGGTCTGGGCGGTCGGTGGGGCCATACGTGATGCCCTGCTGGGCGAGATGCACCTCGACTGGGATCTCGCGACCAGCGCGACCCCCGATCAGGTGCGCGAGGTATTCGGCCGGGGGCGGACCAAACCCGTCGGGATCGAGTTCGGGACGGTCGGGGTGCTCGACGAGAAAGGTCTCATGCACGAGGTGACCACTTTCCGTCGCGACGTGCGCACCGATGGTCGCCACGCCGAAGTGGAATTCGGCGCGTCCCTCGAGGAGGATCTGGCCCGTCGCGACTTCACCGTGAACGCAATCGCATACTCACCGACGCGCGAGCTTCTGGCAGACCCGTTTGGAGGGCGCGACGACCTGCGCAAGAGAGTCATCCGGTCTGTCGGCGACGCCAGCCAACGCATGCGCGAGGACAGGTTGCGCGCCCTGCGAGCCATCCGATTTTCCGCCCGGTTCCAGTTCGAGATCGACACCGACACGTGGGCCGCGCTCGAGGACAGCGCGCCGCATCTGACGCGTCTCACGGCCGAACGGGTGAAGCAGGAGCTGGAAAAGACGATGGAACAGGTTGCCCGACCCTCCGGTGCGCTTCGCATGTGGAAGAAAAGCGGCGCCCTGGAGGTCCTCGTTCCGGAGCTGCTCGAAGCGGAGGAATCCATCCGGGCGCTGGATTACGCCCCTCGTCCTTCGCTGGCCCGCCGTCCGGGGCGGCGACTGAACCGCATGGCGATCCTGTTCAGCGCACTGGCGCCGTCGGACGCATACCGGGTTGCCATGCGTCTGCGGTTCTCGAAGAGCGATGCGCAGTGGATCGCAGACCTCGCCAAGCGTTGGCAGAGCGTCGGGAGGGCGATGGATGAGGCGTTTTCCGGCGGCCGGGAACCGGACGCGAGCACAGTCCGGCGCTGGGTGGCGTTGATCGGAAGACCGATGCTGCACGGGTTTTTCCGGGTGGCGGCCGCGCTCTGGGAAGCGCGACGCACAGCGGATCCCGGCAGCGGGCCAACGGCGCAGGCCGTGCATTCTCTCTACCGGCGCAGTCTCCGGACGGCGCTCCGGGATCCGGTGGATTTACGCGATTTGGCCATCGACGGCGATGACCTGCGTCAGGCGGGCATCGCACCGGGACCGGGGCTGGGTAAGATTCTGGCGGCGCTACTGGAAGCCGTGCTGCGCGATCCGGCGCTCAACACGAGGGATCGATTACTCGCGGAGGCGCGGAGGCTGAGCGCGGACACATGACGACGGGGTCCCTGAACGACGGATCAATGCTATTTCGAGGACAGCAACCCGAAACATCCATCTGGCGGCGGTTCAACGTCGGCGCCGACGGCTTCACCTTCACGTCGGAAGATGGCGTGCATTCCACGCATGTGGTGGCGAACGCGGAGCGGGTCGTGGACCTTCTGCATTCGCTGTCGGAGCACATGACGCCGGCCGTCGACGTCGCGATCGAGGATCTGCGGTCGGGTCGAAGCTGGAAGGGCGAAGCGCTCCCGCTGGACGACGTGCGCGAACAGATCGCGCGTCTCAAGGTGCTTCTGGGACGATATGGCGGCGTCGAGCTCTCCGTGTATACCTCCGAGGATCAGTTGACGCTGAATCCCTACCTGGAACTGTTCGTGTACTCGCGGACCGACCGCTGGTACTACCTTCTCGAGGGCAAAGGTCTCGAAGAGAGGCGCGCGGTTCGCACCAAGAGCTGGAAGCAGCGGCGGGCACAGTTTCCGGCCGCCGCGGATCTTGTGAACGCGGTGCAGACTGCTGTGGAGCGCCTGGGTCTACAGCGCGCGTGACCCGCACCGAGTGGGTGTACGGATTGTCGGCTGCCACGGCCAACATCGTTGGAGCGCTCGCCGTCACGTCCGGCCGCCGATGGAGCGTCAAGGCGCTCGACCGCCTGCTCGCATTCGCCGCCGGCTTTCTCCTTTCGGTTTCATTCGTGGAGCTCGTTCCCGAGGCGCTCGAACGCGGAGGGCGTGAAGCCGCCATCGCGGCGCTCGTCGCCTATGTCCTCGTGCATCTCACCCAGCACACCCTGGGACGACACTTTCACTTCGGCGAGGAGACCCATCCCGTGAGCGCGATCGTCAGTCGCAGTGCGCTCATCGGTCTCATGCTGCACACGTTCGTGGACGGCGTTGCCGTAGCGAGTGGACTGCTCGTCAACGGCGCCGTCGGCGCGCTGGTATTCGCCGGCGTGCTGATTCACAAGTTCCCGGAAGGGCTGGCCATTTCAAGTCTCTTTCTCGCGGCCGGCGCCTCTCGCGCCACGGCGGTTCTCGCGGCCGGCGCGCTCGGCATGGCGACGATGCTCGGCGTAGTGCTCACCGACGCCGTGGGTGTTCTGCGGACCTACGGCCTCGCGGCGGCGGCGGGAGTGACGATCTATGTCGGAGCGTCGAACCTGGTGCCAGAGCTCCAGCGCCGGGGCGGCTGGGGCACGCCGATGAGTTTTGTTGCCGGATGCGCGGCATTCTTTCTCGCGCGCGCGGCGTTGTGATGGCCATGGCGCGCAAGCACCGCGTGCAGGAAACGCTGTTCCACGACGTCGTCGATCGCGCCCAGCCGCTCGCCGCCCGAATGCGCCCGGCGACGCTCGACGAGTTCGTCGGACAGGAGCACCTGCTCGCGCCGGGGAAGCCGCTCCGCGACGCGATCGAACGCGGCACGATCGGCTCGATCGTGCTATGGGGTCCGCCCGGGACCGGCAAGACGACGCTCGGACGTCTCATCGCCGCATACACGGACCGGGAGTTCGTCCCCTTTTCATCGGTGACGGAAGGCGTACCGCGCATTCGCGAAATCGTCTCCGACGCGCAGCAACGGCTGAACATGGGACGCGGGACCATCCTGTTCGCCGACGAGATCCATCGGCTGAACAAGGCCCAGCAGGATGCCTTTCTACCGCACGTCGAGGCAGGAACCATCACGCTCGTTGGCGCCACCACCGAGAATCCGTCCTTCGAGATCAATGGCGCCCTGCTTTCCCGCGTGCGCGTCTTCGTGCTTCAGCCGCTGTCCGAAACGCACGTCCGCGCGCTGCTGGAGCGCGCGCTCGCTGATCCTGACCGCGGACTGGGGGGAGGCGGCACGCGCCTGCGCGTCGACGACGCGGCACTGACGCTCATCGCGCAGGAGGCCGACGGCGACGCCCGTCGCGCGCTCACCGTGCTCGAAGCGGCGGCGACGCATGCCGGCGACGGAGGGCGCATCGACGTGACGGCGGCCCGGGAGGCGCTGCAACTGCGATTCGCGCGCTTCGACAAATGGGGCGAAGAGACGTACAACATGCTGTCCGCCTTCCACAAAAGTTTGCGCGGCAGCGATCCGCAGGGAGCACTGTACTGGATGGCGCGCTTTGTCGAAGGCGGCGGCGATCCGATGGTGCTGTTCCGCCGCGCGCTGGCGATGGCGGCGGAAGACATCGGCCTCGCGGATCCCGAGGCGTTGAAGCTCGCGGTCGCGGCG
>JBOHTL010000211.1:0-16072 GCA_050733735.1 Gemmatimonadaceae bacterium | reverse complement strand
GCGCATGCCTGACACCGTGAAGCTCACCGCCATCTCCTCCCGCGCCTGGGAGCACCCGGCCGACCGCGCCGCACTGAACGCACTCCGCGCCCTTCCCGGCTTCGACGAAGCCGTCCGGCGTGTCATGGGATTCCTCGGCGAACGCGGCGTTCGCCAGCTGTTCCTGGGAAGCGCCGTGCGAGTGGGACCGAATCAACGGCCCGGGATGAATCGGTTGTACAGCGAGGTGCTGGAGACGCTCGACGCGCCTGAGCGCTGGGACCTGTACATCGCGCAGACGCCGATCGCGAACGCGATGGCCGTCGGTTTCCAGCGCCCGTTCATCGTTTTCCACTCGGGAATGCTCGAGATTCTCGACGAAGACGAGCGCCGCGCCGTGCTGGCCCACGAGGTGGGACACATCATGAGCGGGCATCCCACCTACACGACCCTCGCCGTCATCCTCCTGACGATCGGCATCGCGAACATCCCCATGCTGGCGGGCATTGCCCTGCTCCCCTTCGAGCTGGCGTTGCTGGAGTGGTATCGCAAGTCCGAGTTCTCGGCCGATCGTGCCGCGCTCCTCGGCACGCAGGATGTCCGCAAAGCGCAGAGCGTCAATCTCAAGCTTGCCGGTGGCGCAGTGCTCGACGACCCGATCGATCTCGACGCATTCCTGGAGCAGGCGCGCGAGTACGAGACGATGACGGGGCCGTGGGACAAGGTCTGGCAGTTCATCAACACGGCATTCCGGACGCACCCCTTCGCCACGGTCCGCGCCGGCGAGCTGCAGCGCTGGATCGAAGGCGGCGAGTACGAGCGCATTCTTCGCGGCGAGTACCAGCGCCGAGGTGATGAGCCGCCGCCGCTCTCCAGCGATTTCAAGGCCGCGGGCGGCTACTACGGCGATCGCGCACGCGACGCGGTGAACACCGTCGGTGAGATGATGTCGCGGGCCCGCACCGCATTCAGCGATGCCTGGAAAACGGGCGGAAACGGAGGCGGTGGCAGCACGGGCGGGAACACGACGGACACCGGCGGTGGCGCGCCGGGGTCGGGGACCGATAACACGACGCAATGAAGGTGCTCCTCGTGGGCGGCGGGGGCCGCGAGCACGCGCTCGCCTGGCGCCTCGTGCAGGACGATCCGAACGTCCGCATCACCGCCGCCCCGGGGAACCCTGGCATCGCTCAGCTGGGTGAATGCGTGCCGGTCAGCGCGACCGACATCGACAAGCTCATCGCGCTGGCCCGGGAACGCCGGGTCGACTTTGCGCTGGTGGGACCAGAGGCGCCGCTCGCGGGCGGAATCGTCGACCGGTTTCTCGCCGAGAAGCTCCCGATTTTCGGTCCTACCAGAGCGGCGGCGGAGATCGAGACGTCCAAGGCGTTCTCCAAGGAGCTGATGCGCGAGGCCAAGGTTCCCACCGCGCGCGCGATTCTGGCCACGGAACCGGAGCGCGCGAAGGGTGCGGCCCGTGAGTTCGGCATGCCGGTCGTGATCAAGGCCTCCGGCCTCGCGGCCGGGAAAGGCGTGGTGGTTTGCCAGACCGCCGAAGAGGCTGATCGCGTGATCGACGACATGCTCGTCGGCGGCACCTTCGGCGTCGCCGGCCGTCAGATCCTCGTGGAGGAGTTCATGCGGGGCGAGGAGCTTTCCGTTTTCGCGGTCACCGACGGACGTACTGCCTGCACGCTGCTGCCGGCGCAGGATCACAAACGGCTTCTCGACGAGGATGCGGGGCCCAACACCGGAGGCATGGGCGCGTATGCTCCCGTCAGCATCGCGACGCCTGCCCTGCTTGCCGACATCGAGGAGCGCATCCTGCGCCCCACTCTGGACGCCATGACGGCGAAGGGGCGTCCATTCACGGGCCTGCTCTACGCGGGCGTCATGGTCACGTCCGAGGGACCCATGGTGGTGGAGTTCAACTGCCGCTTCGGTGACCCTGAAACGCAGGCGGTCCTCCCGATTTCCGACGTCAGTCCATCATTCACGGAGATCCTCGCCGCGGTTGCCCGGGGCGACGGCATCCCGGGCACCGCGCGCACCACCAGTCAGGGCGCCGCGGTGACGACGGTGCTCGCCGCCGACGGCTATCCGGAGAAACCGCGGCAGGGAGATGCGATCACGATACCCGACGATCTCGGCGAGGACGTGCTGGTCTTTCACGCGGCCACGGCGCAACGCAGCACGGGCGACCTCGTGACAGCGGGCGGCCGAGTGCTCGCGGTCACCGGCCTGGCGGGCACGTTCCAGGAGGCGCAGCGGCTCAGCCGCGCGGCGGCCGAACGCATCACGTTCGAGGGAAAGCAGTTCCGTCGCGACATCGGATGGCGCGAGCTCCAGCGGGTGGCCCGTTGAGTCGTGCCGGAGCTGCCTGAAGTCGAAACCATCGCGCGCGATCTCCAGCAGAAGATCGCCGGCAGCACGATCGCGGCCGTCGAGGTCTCCAAGTCGGACGTCCTCCGCGTCGTCGGCGCGCGCGCCCTCGCCAAACGGACGACCGGCGCCCGGATCGTGCGCGCCTGGCGGCGCGCCAAGCTCGTCGTTCTGGATCTTTCGACGCACGACCGGCTCGTCGTTTCGCTGCGCTTCACCGGGAACCTGCTCGTGGACGACGGATCGCTGACCGACGAGGATCGCCGCTACTCCACGGTGCGATGGCGTCTATCCGATGGACGCACCCTGCACTACCGCGAGGTCCGGCGCCTCGGCACAGTCTCGCTGATGAATCCCCGGCAGTTCGACCGCTATGCCGACGCTCTTGGCGTCGAGCCGCTTGAGCCGGCGTTCACCCGCGAGCATCTATTCCATCTGTTGCGGGGGTCGCGACAGGCCGTCAAGAAGAGGATCATGGATCAGCGTGCCGTCGTCGGTGTCGGGAACATCTACGCGAACGAAGCGCTCTGGCGCGCGGGCATCGATCCGTCGCGCCCGTCGCATCGGGTTGCGCGCGAGGAGAGTGACGTCCTCCACGACGCGATCATCGACGTGCTGCGCGATGCGCTCGACGCGCGCGGTACCAGCTTTCGCGACTACCGCGACTCCGCCGGCCAGCGCGGCGAGTTCGCCACGCGTCTCGCGGTCTACGGACGGGAAGGACAACAGTGCCGGCGGTGCGGCGCGCGTCTCGTGGGGACGCACGTCATCGACGGACGAGCCACGGTCCTGTGCGTTCGCTGCCAAAGCTAGATCTCCTGCGGGCGCCCACGCCGGAATCGCGTGTGCAGGAGATGCTGGCGCACGTGCGCGAGCGCGCCGAGAATCGTCCCGCCGTGTATCGCATGATGTCGGCCGACGGCGAGGTGGTGTATGTCGGGAAATCCAAGCAGCTCCGCGCGCGGCTGCTGAGCTACTTTCGCGGCGCGTTTCCGGAAGACAAGGGCGCGCGCATTCTTCGCGACGCAAACTGGATCGAGTGGGAGTATGTCCCGTCCGAGTTTGCGGCGCTGCTCGCGGAACTTCGCGCCATCAAGAAGTACCGTCCGAGGCGCAACGTTGCGCTCAAGAGCGACGCCCGGAACCTCTGCTTCATCAAGCTGACCGGGGGTGTGGCGCCGCGCCTGACCGTCGTGCGCGGGCCGGGGAACGATGACCGCGCGCTGTATTACGGTCCCTTCCTCGGCGCCGTGAGCGTCGGCGATGCCGCCCGCGAGCTGTCGGATGTGCTCGGTCTCCGGGACTGCACGCTCGATCGCAAGATGCGGTTCTCCGATCAGGCCGAGCTGTTCCAGCTCGCCCCGCGCACGCCCGGCTGTTTGCGGTACGAGGTCAGGAAATGTCTCGGTCCCTGCATCGCGGCATGTTCGTCAATCGAGTACATGGATCGCGTGGCGCAGGCGCGGAGATTCCTGGACGGTACACATGACGGACCGATCGAGATGCTGCGCGACGAGATGCTGCGATCGAGTGACCGGCTCGAGTTCGAGCGCGCGGCTGCGTACCGCGACAAGCTGCAGCGGCTCGAGGCGCTGCGCACGCAGTTCGGCCGCCTGCGATTCGCGGTGGAGTCGCTGTCGTTCGTGTATCGCGTCCCGAGCTTCGATGGTCCCGACCGCGTGTACGTCATCCGACGCGGCCGCGTGCGCGCCGAGCTGAGTGCTCCGTCTACGGACGGTGAACGGTCCGCGCTGGACCGCATGCTCGACGAGATCTTCGCGGATGCCATCGACGGGTTGCAGGTGCCGTCCCACGAAGTCGACGAGCTGTTGCTGCTCTCGAGTTGGTTCCGGCGATATCCGGACGAGCTCCAGCGGACGCAGCCGGTCAGGCGCGCTGGTAGCGCGAGTGCATGGCCCGCCGTTAGCACAGTCGTTGCGTGAGGCCTCCCCATGGCAACGACCTGGCAAGCTGTCACACTCGTGAAATGCGTCAGCGTCAAGCCGTGGCTCGTGATTCCGGGTGACGATGAACCCGGTGGGTGCCACGATCTGACGCTCGGCAAGATCTACGAGTGCCTCGGTATCGAGGGGCGCGGCTCGTTCGTGCGCATCGTCGACGACTCGGGAGAGGACTACCTCTACCCGCTCTCGCACTTTCGCGAGGCCTGATCAGTCCAGCGGGACGAGCTCCACGTCGGCCGTCCCTTTCGTAATCGTCAGTCGCCCGACACTCGGCTTCAGGTCGAATCGCCGATGTCCCGCGGCTCCCGGATTGATCACGAGGCGTCCACCCGCGCGGGTGACGAGCTGGCGATGCGTGTGCCCGTACACGATGACATCGGCGTCGTAGCGCTCGAGCAGCCGCAGCGGCGTCGGTGATCCGATCTCGTGGCCGTGGCTCACGTGGATGCGCACGCCCTCGACCGTCATTTCGATCTCCGGCTCCAGCCCCGGCGTCCCGGGGGGATCGGTGTTGCCGAAGACCGCGCGAACGGGAGCGATCGCCCGCAGCTCTTCGAGCACATCTTCGCCCACGTCCCCGGCGTGCAGGATGATCTCCACTCCCGACAACGCCGCGAACACCTCGGGACGCAGGAGTCCGTGCGTGTCCGAGATCAGGCCGATCACTCCCACCGGCGCGCCAATTCGTGCGCGACGCCCAGCTGGTCGAGGACCCGCGCCACGACGAAATCCACGAGATCGGAGATCGCCTCCGGCCGGTTGTAGAACCCCGGCGCCGCGGGGAGCACGACGGCGCCCGCGCGCGTGAGTCGCAGCATGTTCTGCAGGTGGATGGCGCTGAGGGGCGTCTCTCGCGGCACCACGACGAGCCTGCGCCGTTCCTTGAGGGCGACGTCGGCCGCGCGTTCCACGAGGGACCGAGACGCTCCGATGCTGATCGCCGACAGCGTTCCCATCGAGCAGGGACAGATCACCATGCCCGCGTTGAGCGCCGATCCCGACGCGGGCGCGGCCCCGCGATCCGCGTCGTCGTATATCGTCACGAGCCGCTTCCACGCCTGTCCGCCGACCCGCCGACGCAGGGCATCGACGGAATCGATGTCCAGCTCCGTCCGCAGCAGCCGCAGGCCGTGAGAGGTCACGATGAGCCAGACGGGACGATCGGCCGCGAGCAGCTGCTCGAGCAGTCGCACGGCGTACGGAGCGCCCGATGCTCCCGTGATCGCCAGGACGATGGGCAGCTCGCCGTGATGCATGAGCTACTGCAGGAGGCGAACGCCGAACGCCGTTGCACGCGTCAGTCGATCCATCAACACGAAGAAGAAGAATGCGATGCTGATCATTCCGTTCATCGTGAAGAACGCGGCGTCGAGCTTGTTCAGGTTTCCCGGCTGCACCAGTGAATGTTCGTACACGAGCAGCAGCGCGGCGAGCGCCGTGCCAACCCAGTACCACGTCCCGGCGCCGACCGCGAGTCCCACCGCGACGAGCGAGACGATGCTGATCGCGTGGAGCAGTCGGGCCACGCGAATGCTGCCGGTCTCGCCGAGCGAGACTGGAAGCGATTGCAGCCGTTCGGCGCGATCGAACTCGACGTCCTGGAGTGAGTAGAAGACATCGAACCCCGCGACCCAGGTCGCGACCCCGAGCGCCAGCGCGACGAGCATCCACGCGGGACGGCTCCAGCTGCCGGTCACGGCGAGATAGCCGCCGACGGGCGCGATGGCCAGCGACCAGCCAAGCACCAGGTGCGACCAGCGTGTGAACCGCTTGGTGTAGCTGTAGAACATGATCCAGGCGAGAGCGACCGGCGACAGGATCAGGCACAACCGGTTGAGCTGGCCCGCCGCCACGATGAACAACCCGGACGCGACGACGACGGAGATCCAGGCCGCCGTCACGCTCACGGTCCCGCGCGGAATCTCGCGCATCGCCGTCCGCGGATTGCGGCGATCGATGTCGCGGTCCGAGATCCGGTTGAACGCCATGGCCGCAAAACGCGCGGCGCTGAAGGCCAGGATCACCCACGCGATGTCGCTCATGCGCAACGGCCGCCGGTACGACGCGAGCACCACGCCGACGAGCGCGAACGGAAGCGCGAAGACGGTGTGGGGCAGCTTGACCAGATTGGCGTACGCGATGAAGCGCGACGCACCCGCGAACGTCTGCCCTTCCCGCGGCGCATGCGGGGGGCGGGGCTCCGGGGACGTTGCCGGCACTATCATGCGAGCCCCAGCCTCGGCCAGATCTCGTCGATTCTTCGTTTTACCGCGGGATCCATCTCGATCACCTTGGGCCAGTCGCGCAGGAACCCTTCTTCGGGAAGCTTGCGAGTCCCGTCCAGCCCTATTTTGGAACCGTACGTGAAAGTGCGGCTCGAGTGATCGAGGACGTCCATCGGTCCCATCGTGAAGCGCGCGTCGCGCTGCGGGTCGATGTTGTTGAGCGCCGCCCACCACGCCTCTTCCTTGTTCCGGACGTTCACCCAGTCGTCCACGATCACGAGCACCTTCGCCAGCGACATCAACCCCTGGCCCCACAGCGCATTCATGACCTTGAATGCCTGACCGGGATACTCCTTCCGGATCGACACGAAGACCAGGTTATGGAAGATCCCTTCCGGGGGCATGTGATAGTCCACGATCTCGGGGATCGTGAGCTTCAGCAGAGGCAGGAAGATGCGCTCTGTCGCGTGACCGAGATAGAAGTCTTCCATCGGCGGCCGCCCGACGATGGTCGCGGGAAAGATCGGGGTGCGACGCATCGTCACGGCGGTGACGTGCACCTGCGGGTACAGATCCGCGAGCGAGTAGAATCCGGTGTGATCACCGAAGGGACCTTCCGTGACGAGCGCCTCACGCGGGTCGATGTAGCCTTCGAGCACAAAGTCGGCCTCGGCGGGCACCTCGAGATCACAGGTCAGCGCCTTCGTCAGCATCACGGGAGCCTTGCGCAGGAACCCCGCGAAGAGAAACTCGTCGATCGTGGGCGGCAGCGGCGCACTCGCGGAATACATCGACGGCGGATCCGCGCCGATCGCGATGCACACCGGCATCGTCTCGCCACGCTCCGCCATCTTGCGCCAGTGCGCCGCGCCCACCTTGTGGCGCTGCCAGTGCATCGCGAGGGTATTGCGTCCCGTCTGCATGATGCGGTACATGCCGACGTTGCGGATTCCCCGCTTCGGATCCCGCGTGATCACCATCGGCACCGTGATGTACGCGCCGCCATCGTCCGGCCAGCACTTCATCAGCGGAAGGCGGTCGAGGTCCACGTCGGCGTCTCGCCAGATCACTTCCTGACAGGGCGCGCTCCCGCTCTTCCGCCGCGGCGGGAACGTCGCGATCTCCAGAAGCCGTGGCAGCATCGCCAGCTTCGCGACGATTCCTTCGGGTGGCTTGGTCTGCAACAGGTCCGTGATCCGGCCGCCGATCTCGTCGAGGTCGTTTACGCCGAGTGCCATCGCCATGCGGCGCATGGAGCCGAACAAATTGATCCCCACCGGAAACTCGGACCGCTTGCCGTTCATGAGCGTTGGCTGCTGGACGAGGATCGCCTTGCCGCCCCCCGGCTGCTTCATCGCGCGATCGGCGATTTCCGTGAGCTCGAGGTCGAGCGACACGGGCTCGCGCACGTGCACCAGCTCTCCGGCGCGGTCGAGCGCGTCCACGAATGCGGCGAGGGTATCGATGCTCATGGCCGCACGGAAAGTAAGACAAACCAGCGGATGGACACAGACGACGCGTAGATTGCACGGCATGAGCGTTCCTCGTGCGTTCTGGCTTCGTCGACCGTACCTCCTCGCGCGCGACCTGATCGCCGATCGCGAGAAGCCGGATCTCCAGGCGCTCGAAAACATCGACGACCCGGATACCTTCATCTGGTCGATTCTTCCGCACGCGGCGCGGACGTTCTCGGCGTGCATCGCTCTCCTGCCCGCGCGGTCGGCGGTCGCCGCGGCCGTGGCGTACCTGTACAGCCGGATGCTGGACACCTACGAGGACCTCGTGGCCGACCGCAGCCGGTGCGACGCCGCGCTCACCGCCTTCGCCGCGCGGTTCGATCTGGAGCAGCCGGGATTCCTTCCTCCGGCGCCGCCAATCCGCGACGCGCTGGATCGAGACGACCGGGACCGCGCGCACCTGCTGCTTGTTCGTCGCGCGTTTCTCGTCGACGTGGTGTACCTGCGTCTGCCGCCCGATACGCGCGCCGTGATCCGGGATCTCGTGCGCGACATGGCGAGCGGAATGCGCTGGTCGCGGGCGACGCTGGCCAGCACGGGCGGCGTGCTGGCCGGCGAGGAGCGGCTGATGCGGTACTGTCGGCACGTGCTTGGCAACCCGGTGGTCTTCAGCGTCCGGCTGATGCGCCTCGCGCATGGCGCCTCCCCGCAACTGGCTGAACACGAGCGAGAGCACGCCATGCGGGTCGGAGAGATGGTGCAGCTCGCGAACATCACGCGAGACCTGGAGAAAGACCTGCAGCGCGGCGTCGCGTACGACGCGGGGCTCGGCGAATACCTGGGACGCCGGGTCACTGACGCCGATCACGCGCTCATGGAGCGCTGTCGCGTCGTTCGGGAAAAGCTGCTGCGGCTGGCGCTGTCGCGGGCGCCCTCATATGCGCGCATCATCGACGCACTGCGTCTGCCGCGATGGAGCATCGCGCGCGCGTCCGCCGTTCTCATGCTCCTGTTCACCGAACGGTACTTCCGCGACTGCGCCCGTCGCGTTGGTCTCCAGCCATGGCGCGGATCATCCTCGATGCTGGCACTCTTCGCCCGCACGATTCCAGCCGCCTTCTCGGCAGCCCGGGCGCGCGCCGAGGTCGCGCGGGTGCAGCGCGCCTTCCTGGCTGCGGCGGATCAGGTGGGAGCGGCTTCCGCGTCGGTCGGTGTCGCTGCCGTCAGTTACGCGCGAACACCCACGTGAATGGCGGCGATGCCGAGCGTGAGGACCGTCCAGCGAACGTCCGTGAACCCCGCCACGCGCATGCGCTCGGCGAGCGCCGACGCCGATGGGAAATGCGCCACGGACTCGGGCAGATACCGGTAGGCCGCGCGATTGCCGCTGATGAAACCGCCGATGCGCGGCAGCATGTGATGGAAGTAGAGATGATATCCGGTCCTGACCAGCCCGACGCGCGGAGTCGTGAACTCGAGAATCACGAACCGTCCGCCTGGACGCAGGACGCGCGACACCTCCCGCAGTCCCGCGTCGAGGTTCGCCAGGTTCCGGACGCCGAATGCCACGATCGCCCCGGCGCATGACGTGTCTGGCAGCGGCAGCGCCAGCACGTCGGCGACGACGGGATGCACCGTCGTCGCTTGAGCCTTTCCCTTCCCTGCGCGCAACATCGGCTCCGCGAAATCCGCCCCGAGCACCCGTCCGGTGAATCCAGGTTGCCGCGCGAGCTCGGCCGATACGTCGAGCGTGCCGGCGCAGAGGTCCAGATAGGTTCCGTCGCGATCCCGCTCCCAGTCGAGCTCGCGGATGGCCCGCCGCCTCCAGCGTCGATCGACGTTGAAGGAAAGCAGATGGTTCAGCAGGTCGTATCGAGGCGCGATGTCCGAGAACATCGCGCGCACATAGCGTCCTTTTTCCGCGCTGCCGCTGGCCGCACGTCGCGCCTGCGTCTCGTCGGCGCGCTGATCTTCCGCGACGGACATTGCTGCAACTTCGTGGCGCCTCGCGGCTGGGGCAAGCATCTTTCTCGCGCGAAATGCCGCCGAACCCACCGCCCGTTCTCGACCTTGCGAACCTTCCGGATGCCGACGTCGTCGCGCTCGCGCAGAAGGGTCGTGAGCCCGCGTATCGCGAGCTCATTCGGCGATACGAGCGCCCGGTGTTCTCTCTGGTGTATCGCATGGTGCGCGACCGGGAGCTGGCCGAGGACCTGACGCAGGACACGTTCGTGAAGGTCCTGACGCACATCGAGAAATACCGCTCCGAGTTCAAGTTCTCGAGCTGGCTGTTCAAGATCGCCAACAACGTGGCCATCGATCATCTCAGGCGCCGCCAGCTCGATACGGTGAGCATGGAGGGATCGCCACACGCGACGTCGTCGGACCTGGCCGAGGCGACGTCGTTCGAGCTGGCCGGCACGGAGGAATCACCGCTCCAGGAGATCGAAGCGCGGGAGCTGGGCTCCGAGATCGAAGGCGCCATCGCGCGCCTGCGTCCGGAGTACCGGGCCTGCATCCTGCTCAGGCATGTCGAGGACAAGTCCTATGAAGAAATCGCGGCCACCCTCGATCTGCCCCTCGGCACCGTAAAGACCTACATCCATCGCGCCCGGCACGAGCTCCGGAAGCTGCTTGAGCATGTCCGGGAGGGTTACGGACCCCCCTCGCCCTCGGAGGAGTCCGCGTGACCCCTGTCACACGTCCTCAGAACCTGGCACCCCGCACCCTCCTGAATGGTGACGGCTGCCACGCTGACTCAGCCGTCTATATCCGTTTGAAACCCCCACTTCGGCCCGGTCGTAGGTAGCCGCGGAGGTATTGTGCAACACAGGCATTTACTACCCAACGAAATCGATCTGCTGGTCGACGGTGAGACCGGATTCGGCGTGCAGCCACTCCGGGAGCACGTCGCCGCCTGTTCTGATTGTCGTGCCCGGCTCGCCGAGGCGCAGGACGTCGTTTCCACCTTGAGTGCGGTGCCGCTGCTCTCGCCGCGCATGGGGCTCGCCGACCGCGTGATGTCGCAGGTTCCGGTGTTCGTGCCCTGGCACGTGTCCGCGCGCGACACCATTCGCGAGTGGATGCCCACTTCGCCGGTTGCCCGCGTTCTCGCGGCAACCCTGGTCGCGGTCGTCGGCACGCTCGTCAGCGGGCTGACGATCTTCATCGCCATGCGTGATGATATCCTTGCAACGCTGACCGCGGCTGTTGGCGAACAGGCGCGCAGCAGCTTCGCCGACGCACTCGGGAACGTCGTCGTGGCGCTCTTTGGTCCGCAGGTTGTCGGTGCCATTCAGCAGCTCGGACCCATGGGCATCGCGCTCGCGGGCGGCGGATTCCTGGTCGCTTCGCTGGCAACGGTCCTGGGCCTTCGACTCATCGCGACCTCGAGTCGAGCCAGGAGCTGACAATGGCGCGCGCCCTCGTTTACGGGGCGCTGGCGGTGGTGATGTCTGCCGCGGCCGCGCCGGCTCAGCAGGTCGTTGATACGGGCACGACGCAGGCGACCGTGGACGGTCGTCTGCGAGCGGAGATCGCCGCCCTGCGATGGCTCATGCGATCCCTGCATGTACCGGAAGCTGACAGTTTCCGGCTCGGCAACCAGGAGATCGCGGCTGGTACCGTCGAGGAAGGGACGGCTGCCACGGCGCGCGGTAATCTGAACGTTCGCGGACGCGTCGACGGCGACGCCATCGCGCTGCACGGCGACGTCATCGTGCATCCGGGCGGGTCGGTTGGCGGCAATGCGATCGCGGTCGATGGCCGTGTTCGAACCGTTGGCGGGGTCGTCGAAGGGGACGTGCGCTCCATCCGCGGCGTGACCGGGAGCATCCTCGCGCGCGCTGGTCGCGAATCTTCGTCCGCGGGACCGGTCACCACGTGGGGCGCGATCAAGCTCGTCTTCGGCTGGTTCGCGATCCTGGTCGCCATGGGCATCGGCGTGCTGCTGTTCGCGGAGCGAAATCTCGATGGCGTGCTGGGCGCGCTGGATCAGCAGTTCGCTCGCTCCTTCTGGGTCGGTCTGCTCACGCAGGTCGCGGCGATACCTGCCCTGCTGCTGCTTCTGGTCGGCCTGGCGCTATCGATCATCGGCATTCTGCTGGTGCCGTTCGCCGTCGTGGCATTCATCATCGCGCTCGCCGGATTCATGACCCTGGGGTTCATCGCCGTGGCGCGGTTCACAGGGCGCGCTTTCTTCAGGACCGCAGGAGATGCGCGGATGGTCAAGCTGCGCTCCCTGTCGGTTGGACTCATGATCTATCTGGGGCTGTGGCTGCTGGCCGCGGTCTTCATCTCCAGTCCCGTCGTGGGCTCGGTGTTGCGCGCGGTTGCGCTCGCCGGCTCGTGGGTTGCCCTGACCTTTGGGCTCGGCGCGACGATGCTCTCGCGTGCCGGCACGCAGAGCGACGCGGCTGCGCGACGCCACGCGAAGCCGTTGGACGATCTCTCGTGGCAGACCCCCACGCCCGTGACCGGGGTCGCGGCCGCCCGCAGGCCGGTCGCCACCGCAGGCAAGGACCGCTAGCGCTAGCGCAACCAGACGCGGGAGCCGCGCGTCAGTGACAGCAGTTCGCTGGCGCGCCCCTCGCGCACGACGATCTCGATGAGACCAGCCGAGCCCACGACCGCGCCCGCCTGTCCGGGATCCAGCTCCGAGTAGGTCCGCTTGAGCGGCAGCTCACGTCCCTCAGCCACCACCGTCGCTCCGCGCATGCCGACGAGATTGGTCACGGCGTTCCCGAAGCGATCGATTGAGATGACCTGACCGACCAGCTCTCCTGCCGGGCCGCGCTGCGGCTCGGGCGTCCGCCGGACGATGGGCGAAGCATGTTCGGCGCCCAGGATGCTCAATTCCGTGCCCATCGCCAGTCGAGCAGCCGCGGGCGCAAAGACGTCGCGTCCGTGGAACGTCGCGGAGGCCTGCGCCGGCACGTCGACGCGAACCACCCGCGCCGCCGGCACCAGCAGTCCTGGAGTGAGCAGGCCATTGTCCGGTCCGACGAAGAAGCGACCTTCACTCTCCACGGCGATCGCGGCGCGCGTCGAGCCGACGCCCGGATCGACGACGGCAAGATGCACCGTGCCGCGCGGGAATCGGCGCCAGAAGCGCGCGAGCGCGAGGCGACCCGCGTCGACGTCATGCGGCGGGATGTCGTGGGTGATGTCGACGACCGTGGCGTTCGGGATCTCGGTGAGCAACACGCCCTTCATCTCGGCGACATAGCCGTCGGCGGTTCCGAAATCCGTGAGAAGAGTGATGATCGGCATCAGACCGATTTGAGCTTCCAGCCGCCAGCGCGCCAGAGAATGATCATCGCAATCGCCCGCGCGATTGCCGTGAGCGAGATCACCCACCAGATACCCGTGCTCCCCCACTGCGAGGCAGCCCATGCGGCGAGCGGGATTCGCGCCGCCGTAATTGTGGTGGACGAAAGCATCGGTGCGACAGTGTGCCCGGCGCCGCCGAGCGCGCCCTCCAGCACGATCTCGGCGCAAATCGCGAGCTGGGACAGGGCCGCGATCCGGAGATAGTTGGCCCCTTCGGCGATCACCGCCGGATCATTGGTGAACACCGACGCAAACCGCTCCGGAATCCAGAGCTCGAGAATGCAGAAGACCACGCCGAGCGACGAGCAGAACGCCGTGGCGAGCCACCCCGCGCGCGCAGCACGGTCCACACGTCCCGCGCCGAGATTCTGGCCTACGATCGCCGCCGTCGCCGCGCCGAATCCCACGCCGACCATGTACAGCCAGCTCTCGACGCGATGCCCGATGCCGAGTGCCGCGAGCGCGGGCGTCCCGAACTGTGTGGCGCTTCGCGTCACGAAGACGTAGATGAGGCTGAACACGACGCCGGTGGTGGCCGTCGGCAGTCCGATACGGCAGATGGTGCCGATCGCTGGCCAGTTGAACGCCGCGAAACGCACCAGCTGGCGACGTATCGCCAGTCGCAACCCGATCACGAAGGCGACCGCGCGTGTCGCAATGGTGCCGATGGCGGCGCCCGCGATGCCCAGCTCCGGAAAGGGGCCCAGTCCCATGATGAGCACGGGATCGAGAATGAGCGTGACGCCGACGGAAGCCGCCAGGATCAACAGTGGCGTACGCGCATCGCCGGATGCGCGGAATGCCGCGTCGACGGCGAAGAATCCGAAGACGAGTGGTGTCCCGATCAGGAAGGTGCCCAGATAGCGCGTGCCGAGCGCCGTGATCTCCGGGGACGTTTGCATCACGGCAAAAAACAGTGGAAGCGCTGCAAAGCAGACCAGGCCGATCGTGATGCCGGCGACGACCGTGAACACCACGGCGGAGCCCGCGGCGGCCGCGGCGAGATCGTCCCGCCCTTCGCCGTACCGCCGCGCGGCGAAGGCGGTAAGTCCGATGCTCACCATCTCCGCGACGGCGATGACGAGCCAGATCCAGAAAATCGAGGTGGCCACCGCCGCGAGCGCGTTCGATCCCAGCCGCGTGCCGACCCAGAATGCGTCGACGGTCGCGAACAACGTCATGAGAAGCGTGGACGCGACCGCGGGGATCGCCAGCCGCGCCACGGTACGTGGCAGCGCGTCGCTGACGAGATGTGCCGCGGCCGGCCGATCCGAGGGTATCGCGACCGGCGCAATTCCCTCATGAGGCTCCAACGGCAGCGCGGCCGCCCGGGAGTCGGACGGCCGCGTGACTTCGTTCGGATCCTGCGCGGCTGGCGTCACACCTTCGCCGCCGGAGCGAGCGCGCCCTTCACCCTCTCCGCGAACGCAGTCAGGGCTTTCGCCGCCGACGACTGCGGGTCGGCCGACACGATCGGCTCGCCGCGGTCCCCACCCTCCATCACGCGAGGATACAGCGGGATCTGTCCCAACAGGGGCAGATTGAGCTCCTTGGCGAGCCGCTCGCCCCCGCCGCTCCCGAACAGCGACGATGGCTTCCCGCAATGCGGGCACTCGAACCAGCTCATGTTCTCCACGATCCCGAGCACCGGCACGTTGACGCGCTGGAACATCTTGGCGCCGCGCAGCGCGTCGCCGACGGCGACCTCCTGCGGGGTCGTCACGATGACCGCGCCGCCCACATGCGTTGCCTGGACGAGCGACAGTTGTGCGTCGCCCGTGCCGGGAGGCAGGTCGACGATGAGATAGTCGAGCGTGCCCCACGCGACATCGCGGAGAAACTGGTTCACGATCTTCATCACGATCGGGCCGCGCCAGATCGCCGGCTGATCGCGTTCGATGAGAAACCCGAGACTGATCAGCTTCACCCCGTGCGCTTCGAGAGGAACGATTTTCTCGTTGACGACCGCGGGAGGTTCGTTCACGCCCATCATGCGCGGGAGATTCGGACCGTAGATGTCGCCATCCATGAGTCCCACGCGCGCGCCGCCACGGGCCAGCGCCACGGCGAGGTTGCTCGCGACGGTGGATTTGCCCACGCCGCCCTTGCCGCTGGAGATGGCAACGACGGTGCCGAGATTCGGGTACGTCACGGGCTGCTGCGGCGGCGGCACCTGCGGCCGCCCGGGTCGATCATTCATCACGGGCAGCGCGCGCCCGCCTGTTTTTTCCGTCATGATCGCAACCTACAGAACATCGCGCGCGTCGGCGAGGACGCGCTCGCGAACGTCGTCCAGGCTGCCGGTGATGAGAGCGCCTGACGCGCGCGCGTGTCCGCCGCCGCCGAAGTTGCGCGCGAACGCGTTCACGTCCACGCCGCCGGTGCTGCGGAAGGACACCTTCACCTTGCCGTGGCCAAGATCGCGGAAGAAGATCGCCATCCGGGTTCCCGCGATCGACCGCGCATGCTCGACGATGCCGTCGAGATCTTCCGGGCGGATCTTGTAGCGTTCGAGCGACCCGGCGCCCATCGACAGCCAGGCCATTCCCTTGTGCTCGTCGACGCCGAGCGTCTGCAGCACCTCGGCGAGCAGCCGGATGCGTCCCGCGGGCGCAGACGCGTAGACCCTCTGATACAGCTCCTCGGGGTCGACGCCTGCCGCCAGCAGGTCCGCCGCCACCGCATGGCTCCTGGGCGTGGTATTGCTGAACCGGAAGCCGCCGGTGTCGGTGAG
>JBOHTL010000210.1:0-1756 GCA_050733735.1 Gemmatimonadaceae bacterium | reverse complement strand
GATCAGCTTCGACATTCCCGCCGGACGCTCGAACACCAGCGCCGAGTTCACCCTTCCTGCCGGCGGATGGATGCGTGCGCTCGGCGGCCACCTGCACGATCATGGTGTCGAGCTGCGACTCGAGGATTCGGAGAGCGGCAAGGTGCTCGCGCGTATTCGCGCCACGCGCGCCGAAAACGGTCGTCTGTTGAACGTCGGGCGCACGATCTTCCCCTGGAAGCAGCGCGGACTGCGGCTGCGAGCGAATCGTCGCTACCGCGTCGTCGCCGTGTACGACAACCCGACGGATGGCACGATCCACGACGGTGCGATGGGCTTTCTGGCCGGCGCGTTCATTCCCGAGGATGTGAATGCCTTCACCAGCGTAGCGTCCGATCCCGTCTTCGAACGCGACGTGCATGTCCTCCTCGGAGGAGCGCGGTCGGCAGGAACGGCCGCCGCCGGCCATTTACATCACTGGCAAACCAGTACTACGCGTGCTTCGGTACCGGCGATGCGTCGCTGATGATGCGCGCGAGACCGTTCTCGGCCATCGTGTGCCACTGCCAACCGACCGTGAGACGCAGTGGCACGGTCACCGTCGCCGTCGTGCAGAGAATGCTGACGTCGCGCCCCAGCTGAGGCTCCTGCAGGATGAACGTCGATTCGTCGTCCTGCCGGCAGGCCCATACGCGACCGGATGAATCGGTGACGGAGCGTGAAGCCATAGGTACCACCTCGAAGACAACGTGAGTGAGACGTTCTATGAGGAAGATAGCCTGGGGACCACCGCGCGGCTTCACTCAGTCACGAGGATCTCGAACCCACCGCTCCGTATCACCTCATCATCGGCGGCGACTGCGCCGCGAATGGTGTAGACGCCCGGCGGGATGTTGGTGCCGCTGTTCGCCGCGCGGCTGATGTCGGGATGCCACCAGGTGGTGATCTGCTGCGCCTCACCCGGGCCGAGCGGCACCTTGGCGATCAGCACCGCGGGGCACGCCATCAGCATCTGCACGTCGCGTCCCTGCTCGTCGGTCACTTCGAACCCCGGGAGACAGGGTCCATACGCGTCCTCGGGGTGGACCATCACGGTGCGATCGGACGCGTTGGTCACGATCAGCGTGACCAGCACGGAATCGTCGATGGCGACGAGCGTCTTGTCGACGTTCAACACGAGCCAGAGCGGTTTCCCTTCGACCTCACAGCCGCTGACCGCAATGATCGTGGCGGCGAGAGAGTATGCGTTTCATGGTGTAAGTGGCTCGTACGTGTCAGAACACGCTCCAATGTAGCGAGGTCAGGCTTACGGACGAGGTCGCGGCGACCACGCGACACGACACGGCATGCGTCGCTTCGCATTAAGTTCTGCTACAACCTCCCAGTCTTTCTCCCGCGCAGGACCTCAATGCAGTTGACATGCGAAAGCAGCGACTGAGCCCAGTCTTCGCCGCCCTTCCCACGCCAGTCTTTGCGTGGGAGCGTCTCGGCGACGATCTCATACTCGTCGACTACAACGCCGCCGCCCAGGACCAGACGCGCGGCCTCGTCGTGGAGCTCACCGGGAAGACGGCGAGCTTCGCGTACGCCGCGCAGCCCGCCGTCGTCCGGGCGATGCACGCGGCCCTGGAGGGAGACGCGCCCATCCGGCAGGAGATCGAGTACGTCATGCCCACCACGGGTGAGCGGCGGCCGTTGAAGATCACCTATACGCGCGCTGAGCCGGATCTGGTTCTCGCGTTCACCGAGGACCTCACCGAGTGGCAGCACGCGCAGC
>JBOHTL010000209.1:0-7001 GCA_050733735.1 Gemmatimonadaceae bacterium | reverse complement strand
GCGTACGAATGACCTGGGTGAAGTTTTTCGCGGCACCGGATGATCTCGTGGATGTCATGCGGTTCGTGTATGCCAAGACAGACTGCCGTGTCTACGAAGCCTATTCCGTGCCCGATCAGAAACGTCGCGAGTTCTCCACGCTCGAGAGCATTGCTCCCATCTTTCTCACGCAGGCTCCGCAGCTCGTGCTGTGGTCGCCGAGCGTCGGAGCGCCGCCTGCAGTACATCGTGTCGACTTCACACGGGGAGCCGTGCCCGGGCATACGCACCGATTCGTCACCGAAGGATGCAGTGTGCTGACGCTTGTGTGCGGTGACGCGGGCGAGAACGTTCTCGACGCCTCACGCGTGGGCTGGTGGACAGAAGCAAGCGCTCGACGGAAGGCCGATCCGTCACTCTCTCCAGCGAGTGTGGACTGGGCAGGGCTGGTAGCTCTTGGCAAACGATTCCGAAGCCACATTGTTCGAGAACTGGGACGCGCCAGGGCTGGCGATCTTCCGGTGTTGGCGCATGCGCTTTCTCTTACTCGGGAAGGAACCCGGCTGCGCGACCCGAGCCAGCCAACGGCCAAACTCGACCTCAACAAATCGCCCGCGAGCTGAGATGATTTTCGCGTATAACGAAGACGGGACGCTCGAAGTAGTCGCCGATGTCACCGAGGCACGCGGACGATTCGAGAGCAGCGACGTCGAGAGCGGCGCGGTGCGACTCTTCGACTCGCGCGGAAAGCCGCTCCAGCCGCATTTCCCCAACCGCACCGAGAAGAAATTCCTCGGCATGCGAATGTCGAGCGATCCAGGACCCTACGAGCTTGCGCCCGCCACAGGGGACGGTGAAATGCTCGAACAGGCACTCGGCCCAACCGTCGTGCTGATGCCGAATCGCTGGTTCCCCTCTCTGGACGCCGTGCACGCGCACTTCGCCCGAACGCGCTGATGCCCTTCGCAGACCTGCCCCAGAACGTCAAGGCCGAATACGAGCGCATCGGTCGTGAACGTGAGCGGGCGAGTCGCGAGACCGACCGCGCGTATCGACTGGAACTGCTCCGCGTCTGCGGCGAGATGATCGGGTGGACCGTGCTTGGTCTGGTCGTCGCCGGCTTCGCGTTTCGCGTCACGAGCTATGACGTGGGCATGATCTTCCTCTACACCGGAATGGTCGTGAACCTGGGCGGGGTCGTGTTCAGCATCTGGTGCGCGTACGCGCGCGGAGAGCGCCGCGGCGACTGGTAACGTCCGTCCAGGGATGCTCCCATCATGTCGATACATGTCGTGCTCGTGCATCCCGAGATTCACTGGAACACCGGCAACGCCGGTCGCACCTGCCTGGCGGTCGGCGCGACGCTTCACCTCATTGAGCCGCTGGGATTCTCGCTGCGCGAGCGGGAGCTGAAGCGCGCAGGCCTCGACTACTGGGAGCACGTCGACCTGCGTGTCTGGCCCGCCTGGTCCGCCTTCGAGGCGGAACTCCCGCGGTTGGGCGAGCCGTACTTCTTCTCGACGAAGGCAACGACGCTGCTCTGGGATGCCCCGCTCGCTGCTTCTGACGACGTAGTGCTGGTCTTCGGCCGCGAAACGGGCGGTCTTCCGGAGGAGCTGCGCACGCGCCATCGCGACCGCCTGGTCGCCATGCCCATCCACTCTCCGTTGGTTCGGTCGCTCAACCTCTCCACGAGCGTCGGCATCGCCGTCTACGAGGTCTTGCGACAGCGTGGCCGGCCGGCGAAATAGCATGGTCACGTCGTCGGAGTTCATCATGGCGGAATGGGTGAAGGCACGGACGTTCGCCACGCGCTTCGAGGCCGAGATGGCCCGCGCGCGTCTCGAGAGCGCCGAGATTCCCGCGATCATCCACTCGCATGCCGGTTCCGGCGTGTTCGGCGCGGGATTCCAGGGATCCATCCCCGGGGGCGTCGAGCTGCGGGTGCCCCTCGATCGCCTGTCCGACGCCGCCGAGGTGCTCGAGCCGGGGCACGATGCGGTTCCGGAGGACGACGAGCACTAGCCCCGTGTAATGCCGGTGTGAAACCGGCGTTCAGCCACTGTCGTATGGGAAACCAATAGGGCTTGCGCGCAGACGGTCCGAGACGTACCGTCGTATTGGCTTCCCATAGGTCTCCGCATGGCTGACAAACTCGATATCCAGCAGGGCACGCTCGCCCTGATGATTCTCCGCACGATCGACGTGCTCGGATCTCTTCACGGCTACGGCATTGCCCGGCGCATCGAGGAGATCAGCAAACACCGTCTCTCCCTCAACTATGGGACGCTGTATCCGGCGCTCCTGAAGCTCGAGCAGGAGGGATACATCAAGTCGGACTGGCGGCAGTCCGAAAACAACCGGCGCGCCAAGTATTACGCCCTCACTGCCGCCGGCCGGCGCCAGCTGGAGCGCGAAGCCCGCGAGTGGCACGAGACGGCTGATCTCATCGCCGCATTCCTGGCACCCAAGCGGGAGGCGAAATGAGCTGGATTCGAGGCGCATACGCGCGCGTGGTCGGCACGTTCCGCAAGAGCGACACCGACGACGATTTCCGCGCCGAGATGGAGGCCCACACCGAGATGGAGACCGCCGAGTACGTCCGCCGCGGCATGCATCCCGATGAAGCCAGGCGCCAGGCGATCCTGGCTTCCGGAGGCGTGACGCAGGCCGTGGAGGCGGTGCGTGACCAGCGTGGCCTGCCGTGGCTGGACAGCATCGCCGCGGATGTCACATACGCGCTGCGATCGCTGCGGCACAACCGGGCCTTCACGGTCATCGTGGCAATCACGCTGGCTCTGGGCATCGGCGCGAACACCGCGATCTTCAGCGTGGTGCGCGGCGTCCTGCTCAAGCCACTGCCACATCGCGACGGCGATCGGCTGGTCTACCTGCGCCAGAGCGCGGACGCCCGCCCGAACCTCGCCTTTTCGGTTCCCGAGGTTCGTGATCTCCGCAACGGCGCGCCGTCGCTGGCCGGTCTCGCGGAGTACTCGAGTTGGTCCGCCATCTATCAGAGCGAGGAGGGCGCCGAGCGGATCAGTGTCGGCCTGGTCACCGGCAACTACTTCGACGTGATGGGCCTCCGCCCGATCCTCGGCAGGCTCACGAGTCCGGCTGACGACGGCAAGGGCGTGCCTCCCGTGGCGGTGCTCACGCACGACTTCTGGACGAGGCATTTCGGCGCGGACTCCGGCATCGTCGGACGTCAGATCACGCTCGACAAGAAGTCCGTGACCGTCATCGGCGTGCTGCAGCCGGCGCCCTTCTTCCCCGATCGCGTCGACGCGCTGCTCAACATGGTGAACAGCGAACACCATCTGAGCGCTATGATGGTCGAGGGCCGCACGCACCGGATGACGGAGATCGTGGCGCGGCTGGCGCCGGGGGCGTCGCTCGAGCAGACGCGTAACGAGGTCGACGCGGTCTACACCCGCATGCGCAATGAGCACAAGGACGCCTACGAGGCCGCGGCGCATTACCAGGTCGCGGTGCTCCCATTCC
This sequence comes from Gemmatimonadaceae bacterium, assembly GCA_050733735.1. Taxonomy (GTDB): domain Bacteria; phylum Gemmatimonadota; class Gemmatimonadetes; order Gemmatimonadales; family Gemmatimonadaceae; genus DASPMP01. The sequence continues at coordinate 3,518 of JBOHTL010000209.1, read as the reverse complement.
AGGACGTTCTCGGCGAGCGGGCGCGTCTGACAGTCTGGCTGCTCATGGGCGCCGCGGCATTCGTCCTGATCATCGCCGTCGCCAACGTCGCCAACCTGACGCTGATGCGCGGGGTGCGACGCCAACACGAGCTCGTCGTGCGTGCCGCGCTCGGCGCGGGCGTGGCCCGGCTTCGGCGGCTGCTGCTCGTGGAGAACCTCATGCTGACGCTGCTCGGCTCCACGCTGGGCATCGTCGTGGCGCTCGGCGGTCTCCGCCTGCTCGTATCGCTGGCGGAACGCTACTCAGCGCGCGCAGGCGAGATCACGCTGGATTCCGTCGTCTTCTCCTTCATGCTGGCGTTGTCGCTGGCGGTCGCGTTCCTGCTGTCCTTCCTGGGATCGATGCCGCGAGAGGGACGCTTCGCGCCGCGGATCCTCGCGGGCGGCCAGCGCGCGAGCGGTGGCCAGCGCAAAAGCCGGCTCCAGCGCGGGCTCGTGGTGGTCCAGGTTGCCGTGTCCGTGGTGCTGCTCGCCGGCGCGGGGCTGCTCACGCGTACCATGCTGCGGCTGTCGCAGGTGGACACCGGGCTGCGCACGGAGGAGATCCTGACGATGACGGTTCCGCTCCTCACGCCGACGGAGCTGCTCACCAATCCCGCGGCCGATCCCGCTGCCAAGGAACGGTATGAACAGATTCGCCGCGAGCTCGCGGCGCTCCCCGGAGTGACGGAGGTCGGTGTAGGATCTCCGATGCCGCTGCGCGCGTCCGACGTACGCTTCGACCTGAAGGTCGAAGGCAAGGCGTTGGCAGTGGGCGAGCCGATTCCGCACCCCGAGATGCGCACGGCGAATCACACCTTCTTCTCAGCGGCAGGGATCCCGCTCGTTCGCGGTCGCTCCTTTCAGATCACGGACGGTCCCACGTCGGGGAAGGTGGTGATCATCGACCAGATGCTCGCGGATCAGCTCTTTCCGAACGAGGATCCCATCGGACAGCGGATCGCCTGGACCGGCGAGGTGCTGCGGTTCACGCCGATCAGTGGCGACTGGCGCACCGTCGTCGGCGTCGCCGCGAATACCCAGGACGGTGGACCCGGCGCAGCTCCGCGGCCCGCGGTGTTCATGCCGTTCACACAGATCCTGGCCATGTCGGGTGGATTCGTGATCCGGACGGACAGCAACGCGGCCGATCTGATCCCGGCGGCCACACGCGTCGTTCGCCGCCATGCGCCCACCGCGCCGATCGAGAACGTGATGACGATCGCGCAGTACAAGGATGGTACGATCGCCCCACAACGGCTCAACGCGACGCTGATCTCGTCGTTCGGCGCGCTGGCTCTCGTGATCGCCGCAGTGGGAATCGCCGGTGTACTGGCGTTTTCCGTCAGCGCGCGGACCAACGAGATCGGCATCCGCATGAGTCTGGGCGCCGACAGCGGTCGCGTGCAACGCATGGTCCTCGGTGAAGGGGGGGTGCTGCTCGCGATCGGTCTCGTGCTCGGCATAACCGGCGCCATGTTCGTCGGGCGCCTGATCGAGGGGCTGCTCTTCGGGGTCGAGCCGCACGACCCAGTCACCTTGCTGTCGGTCGCATTCGTGATGCTGGGCATCGGACTGGCCGCGTGCTGGATTCCCGCCCTGCGCGCAGCCCGGATCGATCCGGCAATCACGATGCGTGCGTAACCTCTTCCCCTGGCTTTCATGGTGCTTCGTGACCCAGCGCACTCTGTGACAAATCTTACCGGCTGAGTGCGCTCTACTTCGCCGAACCCTGTATCGGAATCGCCCACTATACATGCGCGCCAGAGTGGCTTTCCGACGCCGGGGCCATCCGCGCTGTAGCGCTGAACCGTCGCGCTTGTCCCCTCCGCATTCCCTGCGAGGGCAGAAATGCTCCAGTCCGTGATCGACCTCTTCCCTGCGGAGTGGCGTGCTGCCGTCACCGCCCTTTCCGCTCCGATTCGCTGGCTTCCCGAGTGGCAGGCCAACGTCATGAGCTTCATGTACGGGCAGAATCCCGTCACGATCGCGCTCCTCGCGGTCGTGCTCGCAATGCCCGCGCTTCTTCTGATTGCCGGCATGTGGAGCACGATGTTGTCCATATACACCCTGCCCTTCCGCTCCGGACGCGGCGCCTTCGTCACGACGCTGCTGATGGCGTGGTGGGACGCGGGCCGCTGCATCTGGTTGTACTGGACGGGGATGGCGCGTCTTCTCGTCGCGTTGATTGGCTGGGTGCTGGGTGGCATCAAGTTCGTGCTGCTGACGATCCGCAACACGATCGTTGGGCTGATCCGCTCTCCCATGGCGATGCTCGACTGGACATCGCGGCGCTACTTCCAGCCCGGCATGCCCTGGCTGGCGTTCCTGGTGCTGCTGGTCTGGTCGGGTGTCGAAGCGACCGTCTTCACGTTCACGCTGCAGCCGACGTTGAATGAAGTGTTTGGCGGCCTCACGGGGTACGAGCCGAATCCGAACGTGATGGCGCCGCTGCTGTGGCTGTTCCTCTTCATGCTCGTCGCGGGCAGTTTCGCCTGCGTCCAGGTGCTCACGGAAGCCGTTCGAAATCGCAAGGTGGGCGACATCGTGCAGATGACGCTCGTCGAGAGCGCCGTGATGTTCTTCGAAGTCATCTTCCTGTACCGCGAGCTGATCGACGCGATCACGCCGTGGATCGCGCAGCAGTCCGGCGGCGAGGTGCGGTTGGGCCTCGTGTCGACGCTGCTGCTTGCTTCGTTCGGCTGGGTCGGCGTGCGCGGCATGTCGTGGTTCCTCTTCGGCCGCTTCGGTACGCCGGCGCTGGTCGCGATTCTGTCGCGGCAGACGATCACCCAGGATGGTGGCGTTTCCGCGGTTCCGGAGCCCGTGACGCAGGACATGTGGCGCGCTCCGGTGGAAGCGCTGAAGAAGGAAGTCACCTGGTTCCAGCAGGAAGGCAAGCGTCTGTTCGAGCTGCTCACACTCCCCGTGCTGCAGCTGCTGGCCGTCGCGCTGAATTTCGCGGTGGTCGTGGTACAGTCGCGTCCTGTCTTCAACGTCCCATTCAAGTCGCTGGACGAGATGCTGCAGTCCAATCCGTTCGCGGCGCGCCTGCCGAAGATCGAGCGGGGCGGCGTCGGTATGGCCACACCGCGTGACCCGATGCCCAGGGTGGCCTCATGAGCAGCCATACCCTTCCGCGCGGAATGAACGCGATCGTGCCGCATCACTGGCACACGAGGCTGTTGGTTGCCGTGGTGCTGGCGCTCTACATGCTGCTGACGGCCTGCTCGCAGAATACAAATGGCCAGCGAACCGCCCGTTCGACGCTCGTCATCGGGATCGACGTGAGCGGCTCCTTTCAGCGCAACCACGCGAGCTCGGTCGACTTCGCGGCCAACTACATCTACGCGCGCCTCAACGGGCTCGGTGGTCTCAAGAAGCCCACGGCGCTGTTCGTCGGCTCCATCGGCGGCGAGCGCCCGCAGGAGACGAAGTCGTTCCAGCCCATTCACACGTTCCAGGGGCTGAGCGTGGAGCAGATCGCGGAGTATCTGC
>JBOHTL010000208.1:0-2543 GCA_050733735.1 Gemmatimonadaceae bacterium | reverse complement strand
GTCCTGCGCAGCTGCTACGGCGTCGGCTCAGGTCCCGGCCGGCGCCGCCCGGTCAACCGACGCCTCCACGCTCGTGCATCGTCTACGACCCGCGGTGCGTGTCGAGAACCGCGCGGATACGGCGTTCAACATCGTGGACCGGATGCGCTACTACCACGTGCCCGGGGTGAGCATCGCGGTCGTCGACGACTTCAGGATCGCCTTTGCCGGAGGATTCGGGGTCACGGAGTTCGGCGGCGCCACGCGCGTGGACACGACCACGATCTTTCTTGCGGGGTCCATCAGCAAACCGGTATTCGCGACGGGGGCGCTGCGGCTCGTCGAGCAGGGCAAGCTGTCGCTCGACGACGACATCAACGGCTCGCTCACATCCTGGCGGTTGCCGGACAGCCGCTTCACCGAGACGCAGAAGGTCTCGCTGCGGCACCTGCTCACGCACTCGGCGGGGCTGACGGTCTGGGGATTCCCGGGGTACCGGATGGGCAGTCCGATTCCGACGGTGCAGCAGGTACTCGACAGCGCCGGACCCGCGAACACAGCGGCGGTCCGCAGCGACACGTTCCCTGGCGCGCGGTGGCGGTACTCCGGCGGTGGCATCACCATCGCCCAGCTCATGACCACCGATGTGACGGGCGAATCATTCCCCGCTCTCATGAAGCGACTCGTGCTCGATCCCGCGGGAATGACACATAGCACATACGAGAATCCACTGCCGCAATCGCGGGACGAGGATGCGGCCTCGGGACACGAGCGCTTCGACACACCGGTGACCGGACGGTATCACGTGTATCCCGAGATGGCCGCGGCGGGATTGTGGACGACGGCACCCGACCTTGCGCGCTGGGCGCTCGCGCTGACGCGCGCGTACAACGGCGATACCGGCTCGGTGCTCACGCCGGCGATGGCGCGTCAGATGGTGTCGCGTGAGGTACAGCTCCAACCGCCGTACGGCAGCGGGCACTGGGGACTGGGCGTCACCGTGTCCGGCGACGGTGATTCGATCTCGTTCCGACACGGCGGACGCGACGAAGGCTTCGTCGCGAGCGCGGTGATGTGGCCGGAGCTCGGCCAAGGACTCTTCATTCTCACTAATGGCGTGAGCGGCGCGCTGATCAGTGAGATCAATCGCGCGTTCGCGGACATGTACGGCTTCGGCGCACCGCCACGAACCATGAAGCGGCTTACGAGCGCGGATTCCGCCGCGCTCGCTCCGTTCGCCGGCCGTTACGAGTTCGTCTCGCCCAGCGGGCGCGACACGCTCAGGCTCGACATTACCGCCGCGGCCAACATGCTTCGCATGTGGGATCCGTCGCTGCAGCGCACACGTTATCTGTTCCCGGAAGGTGGCGACGACTTCTTCGACTTCGACATCGGGTCGCAGTTCACCTTCGAACGCGACAACGACCAGCCATCCGGCAAGCCACGTGCGCTCGTGCTGATCCAGGGACCCAACCGTCGCATTGCGAAGCGCGTGTCGCCCTGACCTGAGCGCACGGACGGCACGATCCACTTCAAGGTGACGTCCGCGACGGACACTTGCGATCACCGTACGAGCAGAAGACGCAGCAGTCGGGTTCGCGGAGCTCTCACGTGATTACTTCGACGCATCCACGCGTCGAAGCGCTTCCAGGATCATCGCGTTCGTCGGTCGCACCTTGTAATTCACCTCGATGAACTTCCAGCGCACGACACCCTGCATATCAATCACCAGCGTCGTCGGATGCGGGATTCGCCGACGATCCTCCGGGTTGAGGATGCCGTAGCGGCTGATGACGGCGCGATCCGGATCGGACAGAAACGCGTAGTCGACGCGCAGCCCATCCTTCGAGATCTGATCCACCATCCTCTGGAGCAATGGGACGTCGTCCACCGAGACTGCCAAAATCTCCACGTCGCGTTTGCCATCCTCGTCCAAAAGACTCTTCAGCTCACCGAGCTGACGGTTGCAGTAGGGTCACCAGTGGCCACGGTAGAACTGCAGGAGTACGCTTTTCTTGCCGCGAAAGCTCGACAGCGTGACGTTTGGGCCCGGTAGCGATTTCAGTGTGAAGTCCGGCGCGACGGTACCCACCCTCACGCGGCCCGTGTCCACCGCAGGGAGCTCGCGTCCATCCGCTGGGCCAAGCGCTCGCACGGGTGCCGCCTGAGCGCCGATCGGGGCGGCACTGCATGACAGTCCGACCGCCAACGCGGCGCGTCTGACCATATTGGTCGTCATCATGCGGCAAAGCCTGCTGCACGGAGCGCGTCGAGCACGCGCGTTTTGACCGCGTCCGGCCGGGAGTGCGACCGCCGGCCGGCCTTGAGCGCCTGAAGAAAGGCACTCTCGAAGTCGTATTGCGGATAGCACCGCTTGCAGACCGCGAGGTGCGCGCGGATCGCCTCTTCCCGTTCGGGAGTCAGCTCTCCGTCCAGGTAATCCCACAATTGCCGCATGACGGCATCGCAATCAAGCATCTCGGTCATACCTCCGCCTTGGCGGTCAAGCCTTCGTCTCCAGGATGGCGCGTCGCGAGTCCGGCGTCGCGAGCATGTGAGATCAA
>JBOHTL010000207.1:0-3601 GCA_050733735.1 Gemmatimonadaceae bacterium | reverse complement strand
ATCGCGCGCAAAGAACGCCGCCGGCAGTGCCGCGGCTCCCTGGTGGCGCCCGGAGGGTGGACGCCGCGCTGATCGCGCGGCGCGCGTGCTCACCCTTCGGTGCTCTTCGACGCCTTCTTGCCGCGTGGGGAAGGCCTGCGCGGGCGCTTGGCACCGCGCGGCGTTTCCGCGAGTGCCTCCGCAGCCGGAGCGGCCTTCGCGCCGCGCTTTCTGCCGCGCTTGGCGGGCGGAGGCGGCGCTGGTGCTTCTGCCGCGGATTCTTCGGCGCCGTTGTCGCCGGCACTCGACGCAGGCGCGGTCTGCACGACACCGAGCGACAACAGTTCGGGTGGCAGTGCCGCGGGAATCCGGCCGCGAGCACCGGAACCGCGACCACGCAGCGACAACCTCGCGGGTGCGGCGTCGGTGCGGGGCGGCGGCGTGATGGCGCTCTGCGCCCTGGCAAGCTGGTCGCCGACCGAGGGCCCGGGTTCCGCGCGTGCGACCTCGAAGTCGTCGCCCCGACGCCGCAGATCGATGACGTCCGCGTCGTGCGCGTCCTTGAGGATTCGGATGTAGTTGCGCTCGCTGAGGCTGTCGCTGTCGCGTCCCAACAGTTCGCGCGCACGCGCGCGTACCGCGGATGCGCGCACCGACCTGTCGTCGCGAACGAGAGATTCCACGGAACGGCGCAGAAGATCGAACGCCTCATCCCGCGTGAGCCGGTCGCCGCCGGCGCCAGGACCTTCGGCGGCTTTCGCCATCGGAGCCGCAGGTTCGGCTGGTGTCGAAGCAGGGGTTTGGCGGGCCGGCTGCGCGACAGCTTCGCGGTCACGAGCACCGCCCCCCCCGGCCCGTCCCCGCCCACCGCGTCCACGGCCGCCGCGTCCGCGGCCATTGCGTTCGGCGCGCTCCTCGGCGACTTCGGCTGGACGCGCGGCCTCCGCCCGCGCAGGGGGGGGGGCGCCGCCTTCGGATGGCGTCGCGCCCGGAACGTCGACGTCGAGCTGTCCGTTCTCGAGCCGGCGCACGCTGAGCAGGCCCTTGCTCGCGGCTTCCTGACAGAATTTCGAGAACTTGCTGATCCCGACGTTCTTCTCGTCGAAGGTGGGATCGATCTCCTGCATCACCTGCTTGAGCCGGTCGGAGCGCATCACGTCGTGATTCTCCTTCATGCGCGCGATGGCTTCCTTCACGAGCTCCCACGGATCGTACTTGCGGGTCGGCTCGTCATCGGAGCTCTTCACGAGTCCGGCGAGCGCGTTGTAGCTGTAGTACTCGTCGCAGTTCTGGACGAGGAGATCGCTGGAGGATTCCCGGATGCCCACGCCGATCACGTACTTCCCGTACTCCTTCAGCTTGATGACGAGGCTCGAGAAGTCCGAGTCGCCAGAGAGCAGGATGAAGGTGCCGATCTCCGGGCGCGTGAAGACCAGCTCCAGCGCGTCGATGGCGAGCCGGATGTCGGTCGCGTTCTTCTTCGAGGAACCGTACGCCGGGGCAAAGATCAGATCGATCGACGCTTCGGCGAGCGGAACGATGTACTGCGGATAGCGACGCCAGTCGGCATAGGCACGCTGAACGGCGACCTTGCCCTTGATGATGTCCGACGAGAGCAGGTTGCGAAGCTCTTTTCCGAGGTCGGACCGGATGCCCATCGTGACATTGTCGAAGTCGATGAGCAGCGCGGCGTTCGGCGCGTGATGAAGTGGGAGCGTTGCGGATACTTGCTGCGCGGAGTGAGCTCCCGGACCGCGGTGCACAAGGGCGCTCTGCGAACGAGTCGGTTCGCGGCGCTGGTGACGATGATTCATGCCAGCTCTAATGTAGTGGCGGCGTGCAGATGGCGTAAGCTTCAGTCGCCCATGGCCTTGATGATCACCCGCTTCGGACGCTTGCCGTCCCACTCGCCGTAGAACACGCGCTGCCAGGGTCCGAAGTCGAGCTTGCCCCCGGTCACGGGAACGATGACCTCGTGGCCAACGGTGAGCGATCGCAGGTGAGCCGCGGCGTTGTCTTCGCCCGTCCCCGAGTTGTGCCGATAGCGGTCGGGCTCCCATGGCGCGATGTCGTTCTCGAGCCAGTCGAGGATGTCCTGCCACAGCCCGGACTCGTGATCGTTCACGAACACTGAGGCCGAGATGTGCATCGCCGAGACCAGCACCATGCCTTCGCTGATCTCCGCGGCCGCGCGGCATTTCTCGACCTCGTCGGTGATGTCGATGATCTCCTGGCGGCGTTTGGTGTTGAAGGTGAGATACGTGGTGTGCGATTTCATGCGGCCGGGGGAAGATGGGGAATGGGAAATGGGAAATGGGGGAGAATCGGGAAGGGGGACAGGGGAACCGTTCATCGGTATGTTAGGCCGGAATCTGTCTCGCTCCTGCCCGTGAATCGACTCGATTTCCGCGGTCGGCTCTTTCTGATCCTCCTCCTGTTCGCGCTCGTGCCCTCCATCGTGCTCTCGCTCGCGTGGGGAGTGACGAGCTCGCTCGTGCTGCCCATCGGCGGCGCGACGACCGCATGGGACAGCACCGCTGCGACAGGAGCCCGCGCGCTCGAGGTCGCTCGTACGCGGCGATTGTCCCGCGCGGACTCGATCGCGCTGGCGGCGCACGAGGAGACGTTGCGCGAGAACGTCCTGCGAGCGAACCAGGCCAGGTTCTTCTTCGAGCGAGCCGCTGCGGCGGTGATCGCTGCGGTACTGCTCGCGTTCGCTGTGCTGCTCCTTGTAGGATCGCGGGTTGCGGGGCATCTCAGCCGCAGCCTCAGCCGGCCGATCCATGAGCTCGTGGGATGGACCGATCACATCGTTCGCCGTGAGCCGCTTCCGGACAGCCCGATCAAGAAAGGGGCGCCGGAGTTCGAGGTGCTCCGCGCGAGAATGCGGGAGATGGCGCTCGAGCTGGAGCAGGGGCGTCGCGCCGCCCTCGAGGCGGAGCGTGCGTCCGCGCTGCGCGAAGCCGCCCGCCAGGTTGCTCACGAGCTCAAGAACCCGCTGACGCCGATCAAGTTCGCGGTCGACCGTCTTCGACGCGAGGCCCCACCGCCACTGCAGGACACCGTCGAGGTCCTCTCGGTCGAAGCGACACGGCTGGAGGAGATGGCGCGCAGCTTTGCGCAATTCGGACGGTTGCCCGAAGGGCCACTCGCGCCGGTCGACGTCGGCGAGCTGGCACGGTACACGGCGCGGTCGTCGGTGCCTTCGGGTGTGGAGCTGGACGTGCGCGTCGCGAGCGACGTACCGCTGATCCATGGGCATCACGAAGCGCTGGCGCGCGCGTTGTCGAACGTGGTTCTGAACGCCGTCGAAGCGTGCAGAGGAACGGGCGGCATCTCAGTCGATGTGCGCCGCGTCCCCTGGAACGGCGGTTCGGCGGTGGAGCTTGCCGTCGCCGACACGGGGCATGGCATCACTCCCGACCGGCTGGCGCGGATCTGGGAGCCGTATGTGACGTACAAGGCCGGCGGGACGGGGCTCGGCCTCGCCATCGCGCGTCAGACGGTGTTGGCACACGGCGGTGACGTCAGTGCCACCAGCGAGCTGGGAAAGGGTACGACGATCCGGTTCGTGCTCCCCGCGAGCACCTCGAATCGGGAAGCATGAAAGTTCTCACACACC
>JBOHTL010000206.1:0-2141 GCA_050733735.1 Gemmatimonadaceae bacterium | reverse complement strand
CTCTTTCGTTTACCACTGCGTCGTCCGGGCCAGCTCGAAGCCGAAGTCGACGACGAGATTCGCCTGCATCTCGAGCTTCGGGTGCAGGCACTCATGCGCGACGGCATGTCGCGCACCGTCGCCGAACGCGAAGCGCAAAGCCGATTCGGCGCCGGCGAAGGGGCGGACGTCGAGTTGCTGGCCGCGGCGCGCCGTCGAGAGGCCCGACTGTCGTTGCTCGATCGACTCGACGCGATCGCCCATGATCTGAGATTTGCCCTTCGCCAGATTCGACGGTCGCCCGGCCTGGTTGTGAGTGTCGCTCTTGCCTTCGGTCTCGGTATCGGCGCCAACGCAACCATGTTCGGTATCGTCGACCGCCTTCTCCTGCGCGCTCCAGCCCACGTCGCGTCGGCCCACGAGCTCGTCGAGCTCAAGGTGCAGAAGACAGGTGCATCGGGAAGGACCTTCGCGAACGAAGTCGTCAACTATCCCGAGTACACCGATGTGCGCGACAACGTGTCGTCGTTCGCCGATGTCGCGATGTACACGCGTGCCAGAACCGTTTCGCTCGAGTTAGGCGAAGCAGCGCGTCCCGTCAGCGTCGTGCAGGTAAGCGGGAACTACTTCCAAACACTGGGAACACGAACGCTTCTCGGCCGACCGCTGCTGCCCGATGACGACAAGCTGCCGACCGGTTCCGCGGTCGCCGTCATCTCGCATGGCCTCTGGGAGCAGCAATTCGGCAGCGATCCGGAGGTGATCGGAAGATCCATTCGGTTGGCCGCACGAGCATTCACCGTGGTCGGAGTCGCTCCGCAGGATTTTGTCGGCGTCGGCACTGTGCCGGTGGATGTGTGGATTCCGATATCAGCGGCCGAAGGAATGCGGTTCGCCAGAGGAAACTGGGTCACAGCGCGAAACTCGTGGTGGCTGTGGGTGATCGGCCGCGTAAAGCCCGGAATTGGACGCGAGGTAGCCGCCGAGCAGTCGACGGCGGCCCTGCGCGCAGGTGAACAGGCCGCACGAGGACGCGCTGACACAACCACGGTGGCACTTCTCAATTCCGTTCTCCCGGCCGACCGCGGTCCGCTGACGAAAGAGAATCGTGTCGCGCTCCTGCTGGCAGTCGTTTCGGTGCTGGTGCTGCTCATTGCGTGCGCCAACGTCGCCAACCTGCTGCTGGTTCGCGCCGTCCGACGGCGTCGCGAGATCGCCGTGCGCCTTGCACTCGGCATTTCGCGTAGCCGACTCGCACGACAGCTGATGCTGGAAGGCGCGGTAATGGCGACGCTGGGGGGCGCGGCAGCCTTGGTCATCGTTCACTGGGGAAGCGCCTTGGTCCAGCAGGCGCTGCTCGGCGACTACGCATGGCCGGAGTCTGCAATCGATGCTCGGGTGCTTGCATTCACGGCGACGGCGACGCTGCTCGTCGGGATTCTCGCCGGCCTCGCTCCCGCGTTGCATAGCCGATCACTGGATCTCTCGAGATCTCTGAAGGATGGCTCGGGTGCCGCCGGCACCGGGAGCTCACCGATCCGAGCGGTGTTGATGGCGGTGCAGGCGGGATTGGCCGTCGTGCTTCTCGCTGGAACAGGGTTGTTTGTTCGCAGTGTTCAGAACATCACCAGCGTGGATCTCGGGCTGGACGCCGAGCGTCTGGTCATGGGCACGAACGACCTGTCGTCCGTGGGATTCGACACTCTCGAGGTCAACGCGTACTTCCGAGCCCTCGTGCAGCGAGTCAAACGCATTCCCGGCGTCAGAGCCGCTACTGCCGCCGAGGCGCCTCCGCTTGGCCAATGGTCATTTGGGATCCACATCCGTGTGCCGGGACGTGACTCGCTTCCGCGTCAAGGCGGCCCCTTCAAACACTCCGTCATCGAGGACTATTTCGCGACCGTCGGAACCCGAATTGTCCGTGGACGAGCGTTCGTGGAGGGAGATCATATCCCCGGCGCGGAACCCGTGGTGATCCTAAATGAGGAGGGCGCCAACGCGCTCTGGCCGGGAGAACCCGCTGTCGGCAGATGCGTTCACATCGGGCCGAAGGACGCGCCGTGCGCGCGCGTCGTCGGAATCGCCGAGAACACGTATCGCAACGGTATCGTCGACGGAGAATCGGGTACGCAGGTGTATCTGCCGCTCGGTCGGTCATCGGA
>JBOHTL010000205.1:0-5615 GCA_050733735.1 Gemmatimonadaceae bacterium | reverse complement strand
CTTGTACGCGAAGCTGTCGCGCAGCGCGCCCTGAATGAGCCGCTCCGACGACGCGCGATGTGGCTCGACGTCGAGCTGCGCATGGAGAAGAGTGGGTACTGCGCACAGCCCGAGGAACCACAGCGCGCGATTCATGTCGTGAGTCTTACCTCCGAAGCCCCCGCTGGTCCAGCAGTGCCGGCCGGCGCGCGCCGCGACGCCCCTTCGCGTCGACCTGCGCGCGCAACGTCGCCACCGCATCGGTGCGTCCCGCAAACCGCAGCGTCGCATTGGCCGTCGGCGTCGCGCCGATGAAATCGGCCAGCGATCCGTCGAACGCTTCCACGAAGAACCGCGTGTCGTCGCCGCTGATGAGCGCCGCGAAGCTCGGGTAACCGCCCGCCTCGGTCACGTCGGGAATGTCCAACTGCCAGGTGGAAGGGGTGCCTCCGTGGAAACCGGCCGTGTGCGTCACGAACACGCTGCGCAAGTCACCCTCCGGTCCCTGAATGAAGTACGCCGTCGCGAACGAATCGTACTCCGATTGCGACGCCAATGAGGCGCGAAGCCGCAGGTAGGGAGATCCTCCCAGAGATGCGATGTCGGGAACATTCAGTGTCGGTCCAAGCGCCAGTGACTGGTTGGCGGGGTCAGTGTACCAGCGGCGAACCACGCGATACGTCTCTCCACTCGTCGGCTGTGCATTCAGCTCGATCTGATGCAGGTCGCCCTGCTGCGTCAGGCCAGCGGGCACGCCGTAAATGGTCTGCGAATTCGTGCTGAACAGGGGCGCCGCGTACAGCCAGTGGTCGGTGCCCAGCGCGGTCTGAAAGAAGATGTCCAGGAAATTATCTTCGCCGGCGTTGAGACCCGAGATCGACGCCAGGTTCACCGTGAGTGCATCGCTGGTGCTCTCGCTGAAGTCGAACTCCGGCAGGGAGGCATTGTGCGTCCGATTCTCGGCGCGCCGAATGATCACGCGATCGGGAACGAGTCCCTCGTTGCTGTTGATCTCCCGATGCGCGATGATGTCTCGCGGACCATCCGGAACGCCCTCCAGAATGAAGGTATTGGGAGGGGGCGTCACGGTTGTGGCGATGTCGCCAACGGAAACGATGGCCTGCTCCCCGAGCAGGACGTCGACGACCGAACCATGGTACACCTTCGCGCCGAACGTCTCCGTGCACGCTTCGTCGGACAGCGGAAGCAGCTCGGTGCGGGTTGCGTAGTAGATGTCGGTGAGGACCTCGTCACCGAAGTCGAAGGTCATGGCGACGGCCACGCGCTCGGTCGCGTCGAACGTGAACGTGTCGTCGTTGTTGCCTTCGACACGCGTCCAGTCGCCGCCTTCATTCTGGTACGCGAACCATATCGGCGCCGCGGAGGAGCAGAAGTCGAGTGTCAGTGACCCGGCAATCGGCTGGGGACCAGTGCCGTCGGAGCAGCCAGCGAGCACGGCGCAGGATACCGCGACAGCAGCCCAGGAACTACGCATGTGCACCTCGATGGTTCAGGGTCTACGCAATCGTAAGCGATTGTATACACCGAGCGAAGTGAGCCGTTCCTGGCCGCGAAATCCTGGCGAGCGCTCGCAAACGAAGTTAGAGCGTATCTCCTTTCGGCAACCACGGCGCCAGCCTTTCTCGCATGACGCGGAGTGCTTTGCCCATCTGCGCCTCGACTGTCTTCTGCGAGATACCGAGCGATTCAGCGATCTCGGCGTACTTCATTCCATGAATTCGACTCAGCTCGAAGATCTCGCGGCACCGCGGCGGCAGCTCCTCGAACGCGATCTGGACCGCGTCGGCAAGCTCCTTGGCGATGATCGGCTGGTCCGCGGGGAGCGGCGCGTCGTAGAGCGCCTCGATCTCCGTCTCACTTTCGCGACGCACCCGCAGATGACGCAGGTGGTTGAGCGAACGGTTGCGAATCGAACGCAGGAGGTAGGCTCGAAGGGAGACCCCGGCATCCAGCGACTCACGACGGCGCCACAGTTCGTGCATGACATCCTGCGCGACTTCCTCGGCGGCATCCGGGTCCCGGACCAGGGCTACCGCCACCCTCACGAGGGTGGGATACCAAAGGCGGAAAACCTCGTCAAAAGCTCCTTCTTCCCCTGCACGTACCTTTTCCAGGAGCTGTTGGTCTTCCATACGGGGGCGAAGGTAGGCGCTTGGGCCTCAAGGGTATAGGGGTTTGACCCGAAGCAAGTGTTCATACGGTGATATGAGGCACCTCGAATGACGTCGCCTGGGATGAACTGGGAGCGCATCGGCCGGTATCTGGCCGGTGAGGCCTCGCCGCAGGAAGCTGCCGACGTTCGGAGCTGGCTGGACGAGCACCGCTCCGACGCGGAAGTCGTCGCCGCCCTGGAGCGGCTGACGACGGCCATCCGGCGCGACCAGATCGACGTCGAAACGGCGCTGAAGCAAGTGAAAGCCCGGCCGACTCCAGTCCGCACGAAAGTGCTGCTCCCCGCGTCTGGCAGGTGGCGGCGCTGGATGACGCGGACTGAGCTCGTCGCCGCAGCCGCCGCCGTTCTTCTCGTCGCGGGGGTGTTCGTCTTCCAGCAGATTCGCGACTTCGCGCGCGGTGGCGCGCTTGTGACATACAGCACTGGCGTCGGCCAGCGCGATTCCGTCCGTCTCGAGGACGGCAGCCTCGTCCTGCTCGGCCCGGTGACCCGGGTGGCGGTTCGGGGCCGCGAGATCGATCTTACCGGTGAAGCGTTTTTCCGCGTCGTTCACGACGACCGGCCGTTCATCGTGCGGGCAGGCGGATCCGTCATCCGGGACATCGGGACGGAGTTTGCGGTCCAGACATACGATGTAGCCGCGGTTCGCGTCGTCGTGCAGGAGGGCAGCGTGGCGTTGAGCCGGGGTACTGATTCAGTGATGCTCCGTCAGGGAGACGTCGGTCAGGTTGCGGGGGGCCGTGTGCAAGCGGTGCCCGGTGGCGCGACCGCGGAGGACTTCGCCTGGATGCGTGGCGAACTGGTCTTCCGCGACACGCCGATGTCTCAGGTCGCGTCGGATCTTCGCCGCTGGTATGGCGTAGAAGTCCGCGTGGCCGACACCGCCCTAATGCAGCGCCGTTTCACGGGGACGTTCAGGACCGAACCCCGCGAGCGTGTGCTGGACGTGATCGCGATGGCGCTTCCCGCGCGTGTGGAGCGTCGAGGCGACACCGCGTATTTCAGGCCGGCCGCATTGAATAAATGATCCGGGCAGCGCTGCTCGCAGCGCTGTTTTGCCTCGGCGCCATCGGTGTCGAGGCGCAGGAGTCGTCCCCGCTGGAGCGGCAGGTTACCCTGCACGCCCGCGACATCGCCCTCCGCGACGCCCTCGATCGTCTCGCGCTCCAGGCGGGAGTGCGCCTGTCATACAGCGACGACAATCTCCCCCTCGACCGGCGGGTCTCGATTTCGCGCGACAGTGCCCCGCTGTCCGACGTTCTGATGGATCTCGTCCGTCCGTTCGCGGTCCGGGCTCTCGCCGTCTCGAACGATCATGTCGTCCTGGCGCCAGTGCGGCTGGGCAGAGCGGACAGCGTGTCGCGATCCGTTCAGGTGCTCGAGCGGGTCGTGGTGACGGGCAGCGTCATCGCGGCCTCGGAGCGGCCCTTGCCCGTCGCGATCGACGTCGTGTCCGGCCGAGACATCGAGGGACGCGACGAGTCATCGCTCGCCAAGATCCTCAGTGGATCGGTGCCAGGGGTCTGGCTCTGGGAACAGACGCCGACCACGATGCTCGCGCGCTACGGCAGCATCCGCGGAGCGTCATCCTTCGGGCTCACGTTCCCGAAGATGTACATCGACGGTATCGAGGTCGCGAACCCGCTGCTGCTGACCCAGATCTCGCCCGAGATCGTGGAGCGCATCGAAGTCATTCGGGGGCCGCAGGGCGCGGCGCTGTACGGCAGCGACGCGATCAGTGGCGTGATCAACGTCGTCTCACGACACGACGGCACCGCGCCTGACGGCTCGCATTCCATGCTTCGCAGCACGCTGGGGAACACGGCGACGCGCTATGGCATGGGGAACGCGGCGTTTCAGGATCACGCGCTGACCATACGAGCCGGAACGAACCTGCGCTCCGGCGGAATCACCATCGGTGGAGCGACGGCGGGCCAATACATCCCCGACGCGTACAGCCGCGACTTCCGGACGCTCGCCGACGCCCGGATCATCGGAACGCACATGTCGTTCACCGGCAGTGGACGGTTCTTCGCCAAAAGCGCCGGCGTCCCCGAGAACCCGCTGCTCGCCGGCGTCATGGGTGACGAGATCGAGAGCGACGATGATCCGCAGCACCTCCGCATGTACGCCGCCGGGGGCACGTTCACCTTCGCGCCGCAGCCGCGGTGGACGTACAGCCTGACCGCGGGCCTCGACGGCTACAGCCTGTCGAACGTCAGCACCGAGCACACGCCGGTGCCCTCAGTCGCCGACACCGCGCTGCGCGCCGCGAGCGGCTCCGCCCTTCGCGGAATTCTCCGCGCCAATGCCGTCACGCATGTCGGCAGCCCTGATGACCTGGGCGCGTCGCTGACCTTCGGCGCCGAGCAATCCACGTTGTGGGATCGGACGCTGAGGGAGCTGGACGACGACTCGGGCAGCGACGACGAGTTCGTGAACGGCCGGAGCAGCAATTTGGGCGTGTTGACACAGAGCACGGTGACAATCCGGAACACCGTGTTTCTCACCGGCGGGCTGCGACGCGAACGGGTGGAAGAGCCTCGGGCAGAAGCGCAGAACGTCCTGCTGCCGATGACAGGCATCTCGATCGTGCGCGATTTCGAGAATTACTCGGTGAAATGGCGCGCCGCGTATGGCAAGGGAATCCGCTCGCCGCGCTCGTCCATGCACCTCGCGACGCGCGAGCCTCGGCGGACCCGGGCCAATCCCGACCTCACGCCCGAAGAGCAATCGGGCGTGGAGGCAGGCATGGATGTTCGAGTGGGCTCAGTGCTCGGCCTTCACCTGACCTGGTTCGACCAGATCGTGTCGGGGCTGATTCAGACGGTCACGGTCGAGAGTCCGACCAATGGCAACAGCGGACCGTCGCATTCATCGTGGTATCAGTTCCAGAATGTCGGTGAGATCACCAACAAGGGTTGGGAAGCGCAGGCCGTCTTCTCGACGGGTGCACTGCGTCTGATGAGCGCTGCATCGATCGTTGACAGCCGGGTGCGCCGGGTGCACGACGAGTACACCGGCGATCTCCGCGCCGGCGATCGCATGCTCGCTGTGCCCGCCCGAACGCTGAGCCTCAGCGCCAGCTGGGTGCGGCCGCACTATCAGGTATCAACGACCGTATCGCGGGCATCGGACTGGATCAACTACGATCGGCTGCGCATCGCGCGGGCGCTCGTCGCGGACTCCATCGATGCGGACGACCTCACCGGCACTCAGCTGCGCCCGTTCTGGACGCATTACCCGGGCACCACGCGGTTGCGGGCGTCGGCATCGCGCGAGATGTGGCGCGGTCTCACGATGCACATCACGGGCGAGAATCTGCTGGGCCACCAGCGCGGCGAGCCGGACACGATCACGATCGTGCCGGGCCGGACGATCACGGTCGGGTTGAGGGCTCGTTTCTAGACCGACGGCGAGAATGGAAAATGGAGAATGGAGA
>JBOHTL010000204.1:0-3539 GCA_050733735.1 Gemmatimonadaceae bacterium | reverse complement strand
CCCTATGGCCATGGCCCTGCACGTCCCGCTCTACACCGTCGACGATCTGGCAAAATTCCCGGACGACGGCAACCGGTACGAGCTGCTCGATGGCGTCCTGCTGGTGACTCCGGCTCCGGCGGCCGTCCATCAACTGGTTGCGAGTCGCATCCAGGGGCAGCTCTTCGCCGCGCTTCAGAAGCCCGGATACGCTCACGTCGTCGGTCCCGGCGCCGTGGTTCGAAAGCCGAAGACGCAGCTTCAGCCGGACATCCTGGTCTATCCGTCCACCTATGCGCCGCGCACGGACTGGCCGAAGATCAAGGATCACTGGCTCGCCGTGGAGGTGTTGAGCCGCTCATCGCAGGTCTACGACCGGGAGTTCAAGCGCGATGCGTACTTCAGCCTCGGCGTGCGCCAGGTCTGGCTGGTCGACTGGCCGAACGCACTCGTCGAAGTGTCGCGCACACCTGGGAAGTTCCGCCGCGTTCGCGACGTGTTGAAATGGCGCACTCCCCCAGGGATCACTGTCGCGATCGATCTCGCTGAGGTGTTTGCCGGGATCTAAGCTGGTTGCCCGAACACGAGCCGGCTCACGCCACTCAAGGCATATCGCACCGGTTCCGCGCCGCGGCGACTGAGCGCAACGACGAAGCCTGCCTGCTCCAGCGCCGACAACGCACCGGATACTGCTGGCTGCGACACCTTCCAGAGCGCCACGAGTGATTTCTGCGTGTGCACCCGGTCGGGCGACTTTCCCCAGACCCGCAGCTGGCGCTGACGGTTGTCGTCCAGGTTCGCGACGACGGCGCCGTAGCGCTGACGCAGCGCCGGCCGCAGTTCGGCGAGCGGAATGGATGCCCCCGGCTTGCCCGCCACGCCGATCAGGAGCATGGCACCCTCCTCCAGCACCTTGAACAGCATGCGGAGGTCGCCGCGGAACAAGGGATACAGAGCCTCCACCGCCTTTGCCGCGACCGGCGCCACCACGGGCTTCCTGCGGGCGAGCGCGAGGTGCTCGTACCGTGCCTGGAGCAAGGCGAGCACGTCGGCGATCGACAGCGGCTCGAGCACGAGCGGGGAGGTGAAGACGGAACGCACCTGGGCATGCGCGCCGGTGACCGCGGCGACCGCTTCTCCGGTGCCTGCAAGAATGACGTGGAGTCCGTCCTGGAGGAGCACCGAGTCGCGCAGGCTGCGCAGGATCTCGGCGGCATGGCGCACATCACGATCGCTGAGATTCTCGAGATTGTTCAGATGCAGCACGACCCCGCGCGCGCCGGCTCCGCGAACGAGGGCCAGCAGATCGCGCACGACGCGCGGGCCGTCGAGCAGCATGGCGCCCGCTGGATTTGCGATCGAGCTGCCGCGGGAAAAGCCGGCGCCCACGCCGAGCACGCTCAGGCTGGCGCCGCCGCTCTCGAGGCGCGACACGCGCACGAGCTGCTGGGCGGACTGCATCGCGGCATTCGACGCAGTTGCCGGTCTGGCGGTGAGAATCGCGTCGTACAGCGCGCTGAGCAGACGGCCCAGCACACTTTCGGCGGTGTCCGCGGGGTAGAAGGGCACCAGGCGGTCCGTGGCCCAGTAGTCCGCCCGCAGCGCGTCCGCCTTGACGCTCTGCACGAGCGTGGTCTTGCCGACACCCGGCGCGCCGCCGACGGCCTGGCGTGATGACCCCGAACCGCCGATCGCCTGCAGCAGCCGCTGTGCTTCGGCGCGCCGGCCGACGAAAAGGCTCAGCGGGTAGCGATCAGGGTCCGCGCCGAGCGTCTCCTGGAAGTACGGCGATTCGCGCAGGTTGTAGACGTGCCAGAGATTCGGCAGCGCTTCGGCCACACGGCCCATTTATAAGTCCGGTGAGCATGGTGCGGTTATAAAGCGATATTATAAGTCATATGCCTTATAAATGGTAGTTATAAGAGGCGGGACAGTGCCGGACTTATGGAGGTCCGCGGGGATCGGCCGATGGAGGAACAGCGAGGAAACGCCGCGCGCGCTACTCGGTCCCGGGCGGCATCGCATCCGCGAGCCAGCGCGCAAGCACCGGCCGCGTTTCTACCGGCGGAAAGATGTGGCCCGTCTCCACCCAGTGGATCGTCTTCGGCGTCCGCGCAATGCGGTGCAGCGGCTCGACCTGGGTCGCGCGGTCGTAATCCGCGTCCTGCGTGCCGTTCAGCAGGAAGAGCGGACGCGGCGCGATGCGGCCGATGTAGTTCGCCATGCACGCCGCGGCGAGATGTCCGGTCTCCTTGGCGTCGAAGTGCCCGCCGTACAGCAGCGCGACGGCCCGGAAGCGCTCCTCGACCGCGCCGACGATGGCGCCCGCCTGCGCGCCGCGGCTGTAGCCCACGAGCGCGATCCGCGACGGGTCAGCCGCGCGCTCGTTGACGAGGAAGTCCACCGCTCGTCCGGCGTCCTTCGCGACCTGCGTCACCCAGCTGAGATACGTCGCGGGCTGGTTGTACAGCTTTTCGTGTTTCTCGGCTTCCGTGAAGGAGACGAGCAGGTCCGTCGCCCGCTCGCCGAAGTAGGGCATGTCGATCGCCAGCACCCGCCATCCCGATTTCACCAGGAAGTCGGCCAGCACCTGCATGCTCGCCTTGCCCCGCGCGACGCCGCCATGGAGCATCACGACGCTGCGCAGCTTCTGGCCCCGCGTTCCCGCGGGCTCGTACAGGTTGGCGAAGACCCGGCTCCCCGGAGTGCTTTCGAACGAGAGGTGCTCGATGTCCACGCCGCTCATGTGTGAGGTGTCGAGCGTCCGGGTGTCGAACGGGCGCTCACGGTCGTAGGCGAAAAAGGGACGGTACGTTTCGAACGTGCGGGCGTCGACAGGCCTGCGGAGCCATTCGTCGGACCGGTTCTGCGCACTCGCGGCGACGAGAGGAAGGACGAGCAGCGCGGACGTCAGTCGCATGACTTCACTCCTTGAGTTAGCGCGGGACGGACTGGCGCCACTCGCCGATCAATTCACCAGGCGGAATCCGATGGCGGCGCTGGAATACGATGGCTCGAAGTGCTCCATATGCGCCAGCTCGAACATGTACGACGGATCCTGCCAGGATCCGCCGGCGACGAGGTGACGCTCGCGGCCGGGCGTCCTGTCGGCCAGCCATTCGCGCACGTTGCCGGCCATGTCGTGACAGCCGTAGGGGCTCATGCCGGCCGCGAAGCTGCCCACGGGCGCGGTGCCCACGAGGCCGAAGTTCGCGCGCTGATCCACGGTCGCCCCGTCCTTGCCCCAGGGAAACGGCAGCGATCCGTCGGCAAGAGCGGCGCGCCACCATTCCACCTGTGTCGGCAACCGCTTGCCGGCCCACCGGGCGTACGCCGATGCCTCGTACCACGTGACGCCGGTGACGGGGTGCTCACCGTACCCCTGCGGGAACGCGGCGCCGCTCCACTGGCGCGGCGCTGGTAGCCCGGTGCGGTCCACGAGCTGCCGCATGGCGGAGTCGCGCGGCAGCGTGCGTCCACGCATGAGCATCGAGTCGGGCCAGAAGCGCGGATCGCGATAGCCCCCCGAGGACACGAAGCGCTGGTACTGCGCGTTGGTG
>JBOHTL010000203.1:0-2287 GCA_050733735.1 Gemmatimonadaceae bacterium | reverse complement strand
GCCTGGGTGCGATGTGCGGGCGTGGGGCTACAATGATTTGAGGAAGATCACGAGGTATTCCTGCATGATCCACGAGAGGCGCGCAAACGCATCGCGCGCCGCCTGTGCCTCGCCGCCGTGCGCCAGGATCGCTTCGCGTAGGTCGATCGCGCGTCCGTCATGCAGGTAAAAGCGGCGGTGCCCGAGTCCCATGAGCATTGTCGTACGCAATTCCTCAGGTGCGGCGTCGTGGGCGCACACGTTCGCCAGCTTTGGTCCCATGTCGTGCAGCAGAAGGTCCGAGTAGAGATTCACCGTCTTGTGGCTCAGCGCATCGATCTGATGGGTCGCCGTACGCATGGCGGGGGTATGACAGCTGGCGCAGGCCAGCTGGTTGAACAGACGCCTGCCGCGCGCCAGTGTGTCCGCGTGCGCGGCGCTGCGCGGCGCCGCCGGCGCGGGCGGCGTGAGGAACCGAACGAAATCCACGAGCAGTGCGATCGTCGCGGAGTCGACCTCCGGTTCCGGCGCAGGATCAACTTCGGCGGGCACCGCGGCGCCATTGACGAGGTCGCGGTCTCTCCGGCGGGAGGTCAATCCCATCTCGTGACGCAGTGCGCTGCGCGTGAACTCCTCGATGGTCGCAAGATCGGCTTTCCGGCCGAAGCGCGTGAGGCGACCGTCCGGCCCTCGCGCCGCGCGACCGGAGATGCCGTCGCCATCCCTGTCGTCAGCGTCCGCGCCGTCGCTGATCACCTCGTCGGGTATGGTTTCGACCAGCCCGAGTCCGTACAGAAAGGGGGGCAGGAAGCGGCCCGTGTCGGTGGCGCTCGAGGGAATCGACTCCGCGATCACGCCGTGCGCTCTGAGGCGCGGCGTCGCATTGGTGCGGATGTTCTCTCCCCCTTCGCCGGTCAGCAGGTCGCAGGCGCCGGGACCGCCGTAGCGCGATACCTTCAGAACGCGCTCGAAGCCGGTCGTGCCGCCGACGGCGGGGACGGTATGGCAGGCGCTGCACTGATTCTCATTGAAGGCTGGACCCAGCCCTTCGTCAGGAGTAAACACCTTGTTGAAGAGCGTCTTGCCGGCGAAAAAGCGGGCCGAATCCGACGCGCTCAGACCGGGAAGCGGAGCACCCGGGGCCCCACTCACGACGTCGGCGTCGCCCTTGCAGGCCAGCATCGATGCGCCCAATAGCGTAATGACCAGCAGTCGCATCGTTCGACGATAGGAGGGAGCATGAGCGGCAGCAAGGCGTTGTTGGTCGTCGCGTCCGCGGTCGCGATCGCGGCGTGCTTTTCAGACTTGCGTCTCTCCGCGTCCAATCTCGAGATTGGGCCGAACCCCGCCGTTCCCGGCGATGTGGTGGTCGCGACTATGTTCGTGATCGTGCAGCCGTTGCAGCGGCATACGATCACCCTCACGATCGATGACGTGGAACACCTTCGCGTGACGAGCACCGAAACGCCGGCGATACCCTATGTGATCACGCTCGGTGATGCCGCCGATCTGATTGCCGAATATGGGCCGGGTGCGCATTCGGCGCGCGTCGAGGTGCGCGCGGAGGAAGCCAATGAAGCCGCGCGAACCCAGACGGCGGGCTTCGAGCTGCGCGAGGCTGCGCCGTAGGAGGGATGGAGCGATGACCCGACAGATCATGACGACCGTCGCCGTGCTGTGTGTCGTCGTCGCGTGCGCCAGGCTGCCGGGCGTGTCGAAAGGCGACCGCGCCGTCCGGGCGCAAGCCGACAGCATCGTCGTCGATGTCCTCAATGAGAACTATTACGATGCACGCATTCACGCCGTCTACGACGGCGGACAGCGGCGTTCACTCGGCACGATCGCCGGGAACGGCGGACACGCCCAGGTGGCGCTGTCGTGGGAACCCCGCTCGCTCGTGTTCGAGGTGTTGTTCGTCACGGTCGGCGAGACGTATGTGACGCTTCCGGTGGATGTCGTTCCGGAGCAATCCATCGACCTTCGCGTGCCGTCGAACATCGGCGAGTCGGGATTCTTCCGCCGATTGCGGCGGAACTGACCTCTGCACGGATACACTGAACGCATACGTCCTGAACTGCGCCGCCTTCAGGCGATGGCGGCAGGCAGCGCGTCGCGGATGACGCTGCCCGCGCCAGCGAAGCGCGAGCTGGCGCGATGCGCGACGTTCTGACGGAGCGGGTCTCCCTGGCCGATGCTCCGCTGATGGCGCTCGCTTTCCGCTACTGACCGCGACGCGAGTTCGTTTCGTCGAGCGCGGCACGCAGCCCGCGCGCCAAATTGAGCGCGTCGTCGTTCGCCCAGAAGTGCA
>JBOHTL010000202.1:0-2165 GCA_050733735.1 Gemmatimonadaceae bacterium | reverse complement strand
GTGCTGTACGGCGCGATCGGTGGCGCCCTGATCGCGGCGCTGAAGGTCGTCGAATATCGGTTCCTGGTCGTCGAGCACGCGGTGGAGATCTACGGCGGGATCGTCGCGCTGCTCTTCGCGGCGCTTGGAATCTGGCTGGGACTCAAGCTGGTCCGGCCGCGCGTGGTCCTGAAGGAAGTGGCGGTGCCGGCGCCGGCTCCGGTGGAATTCGTCCTCAACACCGCGAAGCAGGAGCAGCTCGGCATCACCAGACGCGAGCTGGAGATTCTCGAAGCAATCGCGGCGGGGCTGAGCAACAGGGAAATCGCCGAGAAGCTGTTCGTCAGCGAGAACACGGTGAAGACGCATACTGCCCGGGTCCTGGACAAGCTGAACGCCCGGCGGAGGACGCAAGCCGTGCAGCTCGCGAAGGAAGCCGGCCTGATCCCATGAGAACCGTCATCCGAAAGGATGATTCCAGCGTTGGATCGCAAAATCATCAATTCGGGTGACGCGCGTGGGAAGGCCCCAGCAGCATCATGCGCCCCGTCACGACAACCGTGTTTCGCGCATTGGAGGCGCAATCACCATGACGAGGATCGTTCTGACGTTCGGGCTGATCGCCGGCGGGATCATGTCGGCGATGCTGGCCATCCACCTGGCCTTCCACGACGCCATCGGCTTCGACGCCGGGGTGATCATCGGCTATGCGTCGATGGTCGCGGCCTTCCTGCTGATCTACTTCGGTGTTCGCTCGTACCGCGACAACGTTCTCGGAGGTCGGGTGAGCTTCTGGCATGCGTTCGGTGTGGGGATGCTCATCACCCTGGTCGCATCCGTCATCTACGTGGGAACGTGGGAAGTCATCTATTTCAACTTTTCCCGGGATTACCTGGACAAGTACCAGGCGCACGTGATCGCCAAGGAACGCGCCCGCGGTGCGACGGACGCAGAGCTGGCTGAGCAGGTGGCCGAAATGGAGAGCTTCGCGAAGAAGTACGAGAACCCGGCGTTCAACGTCGCCGTGTCATTCCTCGAGCCGTTGCCGGTTGGATTGGTGATGGCGCTCGTGACGGCAGGGGTCCTTTCGCGAAGACGGCGCGTGGGAGTCACGGGGCATGCCTTGGCGTAAGTCAGAGGGAACGTGATCGCCCTGCTTCTTTTCCTCCAGACCACGCAACCTTGTCAGGTCCCGGGTCTCGCGGCGCTGGCGCAGTGCGGCTCTCTCCGCGTCCTCGAGAATCGTGAGCGCCAGGACGGAAAACGGATCACGATTCGTTTTGCCCTCGTTCCGGCCACCTCGGCGACGGCACGGCAGGCCGCGCAGGTTCCAATCGTCCTGCTCCCTGGAGGACCCGGAGGCGACATCATCCGGCAGGCGGCTGCATGGACTGAACTGCTCGGCAGCGTGCGTTCGAGTCATCCCCTGCTCTTCGTCGATCCGCGAGGCACGGGAGAATCGGACGCCTTGCATTGCGAGCTCGCCGCCGAGCCAGCACGAGTGGTCACGCATGTGCGCGACTTCCTGCCCATCGAGCAGGTACGCGCGTGTCGACGTGAGTTGGAGAAGCGCGCCGATCTCACGCAGTACACGACGGAAGCCATTGCGAAGGACCTCGACGAGGTTCGCGCGGCGCTCGGCTTCGAGCGCGTGATTCTCTTTGGGACCTCCGGCGGCACGCGGCAGGCGCTCATCTATCACAAGCGTCATCGACGCCGCGTCGAGGCCCTGATCCTTTCGGGGATGGTGCCGCTCGAGTTCCGCATGCCAATGCACTACGCACCAGACGCGCAGGCAGCATTCGATTCGCTGGCCAGATCATGCGCCACGGATCAGGAATGTGCCCGGTCGTTCCCTGATCTGCGCCGGGACTTCGAGTCGGTGCTGGCGGCGCTCAGGCGCGAGCCGAAGTCCGTGGAGGTAAACCTACCGAGCGGCGTCGACACCGCGATCGTTACACGCGGCATATTCGCCGAGCGCATTCGCACGCTGTTGTACAACTCGGAGTCCGCCGCGCAGGCGCCGTATGTTATTTCTCGCGCGGCGCGCGACGACTTCGCGCCGTTCATCCAGGTGATGATTCCCGGCCTGCGCCCGCAACGACGTCCGATCGTCGCGATGGGGCATTTTCTGTCTGTTACCTGCGCGGAGGACGTCCCGCGCATCGCGCCGGACAGTGCCGCCG
>JBOHTL010000201.1:0-4948 GCA_050733735.1 Gemmatimonadaceae bacterium | reverse complement strand
ATCCGATACTCGCCCGTCTCGATCGCGTAGTCCCCGCTCACGATCAGATCTTTCGTCGTGAACGAGGCGTTCGAGATCGTGAATGCGGCGAACATACCGGCGTTCCACTGCGAGATGTCTGCTCTTCCGCGAACGATCGGACTGCCGCCGGGCAGCATCATGGCGTCCTGAGCGAAAATCGACGCCGCGGTCGAGGTATCGCCGCGCGAGATCGCACTCGCGAAGACGGCCAGCGACGAATCGATCGCCCGTTGCACGACGGCGGGGTCATGTCCGCCAGCGGCGCCGGCCTGCTGTACATCGCCGCCGCCGCCGTAGCACCCTACTACCGCCAGCAGCGCGACGCCCACCGTTAGAACTCGCATATGCCCACCTTGGGAGAGGGGCAACGAGATTGGCCCCGAGAGGGCAAGAGCGCAAGGGGGGGCGCAACGTATGAACGTTTCAACGTTCAGATGGAGCCTGAAACGCTGAAACGCTGAAACGTTCAAACGTCCAAACTTGCTCTCAGCTGAACTGTCGCAGCTCGACCCGCGTCTGGCTGATGTACACGCCCTGGAAGCGGACGTAATCCCCAGAGCGCAGGTTGTTGAAGCGCTGCACCGTCGTCGAGCTGGCGTTGTACGGCAGTGAGACGGTGAGGCTCACGCTGCCGCCGGCGTCGATGGTGAACAGTCCGTTGTTGCGGTCGATCTGCCGTACCGTGCCCTGGAGGCTCTGCACCGCGCCGCCGCCGACCGTTCCACCCGTGTTGTTCACCGGCTGGACGACGACGATCGAGTCGGTGTAGTACGCGCCGCTCTGCAGCTGCTGCACGCGCGCGGCCACCTGATCGCCCGGATCGAGCGACGCGACCGAGTACGCCTGGTTCTGATACACGACCCTCGTCTGGTTGTCGAACTGCAAATCGACGTCCTGCCCATTGCTCTGCTGCAGCGTCAAGGACTGTGACTGTGTGTTGACGTTGCGTACCGTGCCATTGACCTGCCCGCCGCCGCCGCCGAGGACGCCGCCGAGAATGTCGCCGACACTGCCGAGGCTCGAGCACGCCGCAACGATCGCGGCGAGCGCTACCGCTCCACCGAATCGTGCGCGAATGTTCCTGAACATGAGACTGCTCCGTGTTGGGTGAACCGCAGTGACAAAAGGCAACCCCGGTGCCGGTCGTCTGCGTACCGCCCTGCTTATCGCGGCGAGCGCGGCGCTGCTTGCGTATGCGGGCATTGTCGTGTTTCTCGCGCTCTCAGAGAATGCGCTGGTGTACGTGAGCGCGGGCGAAGGCCGTCGCGGCCGCCCGGTTCCGGCCGAAGACGCCCCAATCCCGTGGGACACCTTGCGGGTGCCCGCGGCGGATGGTGTGCCCGTCTTTCTGCTCGTGAGCCGCGTCGACACGAGCTCGCGACGTCCGTGGGCGATCTTCTTCCACGGCAACGCGGGGATGGTCGGGTCAGGCAGCAGCGTCGCCCGATATGCATTGCTGAGAGAGGCAGGGTTCGATGTGCTCGCGCCGGAGTATCGCGGCTACGGTGCGGCTTCCGGGTCCGGTCCCGTGACGGAGGACGGCGTCTACGCCGACGCGCGCGCGGCGCTGGCGTATCTGGTGGATTCGCTGCGTGTGCCGTCGCGGCGGATCGTCGCGTATGGCTGGTCACTGGGGTCTGGTCCAGCGGCTCGCCTGGCGGCAGAGCACGACCTCGGAGCATTGATCACCGAGGGTGGATTCACCTCGCTGCCGGACGTGGGCGCCGAGCTGTATCCCTGGGTGCCGGTGCGGATGATCATGCGCAATCGATTCGACAACTTCGCGCTGGTGACGCGTATCGAGGAGCCGTGGATCGTGTTCCACGGCAGACGTGACAGCGAGATTCCGTTCGCGCATGGCGAGGCGCTCGCGCTTGCGGGACCGACCGCGCGACTGGTGCCGCTTGACGCGGAGCACGACGACGGGGTGATCGCTGATCGCGTGACCGCGCTGCGAGAGTTGCGGCAGATCGCAGGTGGGCTGGCGAACTAACGGCCAATGTAAGCTGCGCGCTGCGAGCCGAACGCTTCGAGCGAACTGCCCAGATACTGTCTCGTCGCTCCTACGAAATCGTATCCGTGCAGTAGACTCGATAGCGTTGGCCGTGCCGCGCTGCTCGCAGCGGCCGTCCCGTCCCGTGCTGAACCCGACGATGCGTTAGAAGCTGTACTCCGCCCCCAGCTGGTACCTCCGTGGGTCCGCTACGACGCAATTCGGCTGGCCGAACACATTTCTCGGCGGCGCGCCGATGGTCTCATCGCGATTGCCGACACGGTAGCAGCCGAAGTTGTCCCGGTTCAGGACGTTGAAGACGTCGAAGAGCACGCTGAATCGTGCTTCCGGTCCGGCCTGACGGATCGGGATGTCCTTCCGTAGCCGCACGTCGATGTTGCGATACGGGAAGGTGCCGGGCACGGTGAAGCCACCGCGCTCGTACTGGTTGCCCGTCGTCCCCTCGCCGCAGAAGCGTGCCGGGCAACCCACGTCGAGACGGTACTTGCCGCCGAAGGTGGCGAGTCCGGAGAACTGGAACCCCGCGAGATAGGGGAGGTCGACGATCCAGTTGGCGACGACGCGATTCTTCTCGTCGTTCGACGGATGCTTGGGAATGCTCTGAGCATTGGGAAATGCAAACAGGTCGTTGATGTTGTCGATGCCTTGCAGATACCGGTTGGAGTGCGTCCATGACAGGCCCGCCCCCCAGCCGATCGCGCGCGCCGAGACGCGCTGGTAGGGTCGTTCGACTTGCAGCTGCAGCGCGTCGTACCAGGTCTTCGCCTCGTTGCTGGAGAAGATGAAGTTGCTGAATCCGTGCGGCGCGAGATCGAAGCTGACGCAGCAGCGGCCCGTCGTGGGATTGAGGCCCTGGTTCGCCCAGTTCAGTGTAAAGAGATCTTCGCCGCGCACTCCCACGTACGCGATCGAGCCCACCCAGTCCCGGACCACCTGTCGGACACCGATGTTGTAATGGGTCGACTTCGGGACCTTTGCGTCGTTGGCGATGAACCATGCTTCCGGACGGCCCGACACGCCTACCAGTTGATCGAGGATGGCGCGGTCGGTGGTGAGATACGAGTCATCCCACGCAATCTGACCAGCCGGCGGCGGAACGCTGCGTGGCGCGAAGCGGATGGTAAACGTCGGATGCGTCAGCTTGAGCTTCTCGTCGACGGCGATATCAAACAGAACGCGGTCGTAGTAGATCCCCCAGCCGCCGAACAGCGTCGTGCGGTTGTTGTCGTCGAAGGCAAACGCGAAGCCGAGCCGCGGCTGGAATGCGCCGAGGAACGCTTTGCGCTTTTCGCCGTTGGCGATGTAGCGATCGAGGTCCAGGGGAGTAGGAAGCTGGCTGTTGTAGCGGGTGAGTGTGTCGACCACCATCTGCGGCGTCACGTAATCCCGGTTCATCATGTCGGTCTCGTAGTCCCAGCGGACACCGAGGTTCAGCGTTAGGCGCGGGATCGGCGTCCAGTCGTCCTGGAGATAGAGGCCGATCTCCGTGTTGCCGGCGTCCAGGCTCGCATCGCCAGTTCCGTAGACGAGCTCGTGTGGCGTTTCGTAGTTGTACGTGAGCCCGTCGCGCGTGTCCCGGAACAGGAACCTCGGCGTGATGTTGTTGAACTTGAGGACGTCGTAGTTCACGAAATCGACGCTGGCGCCGCCTTTCAGGACGTGCTGTCCGGCTACGTCGAAGCCCGAAAAAGTGACATCGTTGCGCAGGCCAAGGCGGCGCTGCACGAAGTCCTGTGTGCTGAAGTCGCTGCCGATGCGCGCATCGCCGCCGGGAAGCTGAAAGATGCGGGCAACGAGACCTTCGGTGGCCGGTCGCGGATTCCGCTGGAAGCGCGAGAAGTCGATTTTCGCCTCGTTGAGCCAGGGTCCCGTGAAATAGTTGTAGCGACCCTGAAGGACCGTGACGTTCTGCTGGAAGTCGACGGCCGACTGGAAGGAGCGGCCGGCGCCGAAGTCACGCACATCGGTTTCGTTGCGGTTGCTGGCGTTGAATTCCGCCGACGAGTTGTTGTTCACCGCATAGCTCAGCTTTCCGAACAACAAGGTCTCGCGAAACGGTGAACCAAACTGACCGGCGTACTGTGTCAGATTCACGGTGTCGAGAGCGGGGAAGCCGGTCGGGATCGCCGGTATCGTCACCCGGTTGTTGCGGTCCTGATAGTTCCCTTCGTACGAGACGAAGAAGTGCGCCTTGTCCGGAATGATTGGTCCTCCGAGGCTCAGCGCCGCGAGCGTTCGCTTGTAGTCCGGCTGCCGAAAGGTCGTGGGATTCAGATTCCTGTCCGCACGTTGAAAGCTGTCGAGCGCCACCATGCCCTGGTGCTGATACGTGACAAGGGCACTGCCCGACCAGTCGTTGCTGCCACTGCGCGTTGTCGCGGTGATGATCGCGCTCCCGGCTTTCTGATACTCGGCCTTGAAGTTTTGCGCGATGACCCGGTACTCCTGAATCGCGTTGCGGGGGAAGGGATTGCCGCGGCTCGCGTCCTGACCCGCCACCCCGCCGCGGGTGAGATCGTTCTTGAAGCTCGTTCCGTCGATGAACAGGTTGACGGCCGTGGCCGGTTGCCCGCCCGCCTGGAAGGTCTTCGCCTGCATCGAATTGATGCGGTCTTCGGTGACCGTGACACCCGGTGCGAGCTGCGCGAGATCGAGGAAGTTCCGGCTGGATGTCGGCAGGCTCTCGATCTGTTCGAGAGAAACATTCGTGGCGACTTCGCTGGTGCGAGTCTCGATGCGGCTCGCGACGGTCTGAACGGCCTCCAGCTGGACACTTGTCTGTCCGGTCCGGAAGTTGACCTCGAGGGTCTGGCCGATCGGGAGCTGAATGGTTCGAGTCTGTGGCTCGAAACCGATGCGACGCACGGAAAGCTCGTAGCGGGCAGGGCGTAGTCCGCCGATGTAGTAGAAGCC
>JBOHTL010000200.1:0-4649 GCA_050733735.1 Gemmatimonadaceae bacterium | reverse complement strand
GCGTGCCATAGTATTCCTGGCGCGCGGCTCAACAAACCCTACGTCACGGAATACGCCACGTCGTCATGTCCGTCATGGTGATGCCGGCGCGCTCGTAACCAGCCGATCCGTCCACCGGACGCGCCTTCAAGGTCACGCGAGTGCCTGAGCTGATTCCCTGCACCGGCAGATGCGCCGTGGTGTTCGCCGCTACCTGGCGCACGAACAGGTCGCTCTGGCCAGCGTTGACGTACACGTTCACCGCCTTGGAGAGGTTGTTCGTGAAATGGATCGCGACTTCCGTCTGCTGCGTGGGCGCGCTCCGCACTTCCACCTGTCGCGGACCGCAGGCTGCGGCGGCGAAAAACAGCATCGTGACGAAAGCAATTCGCATGATTCCTCCGGGCGTTGCGTGTATTATCAGCGTCGTGCGTTTCCTTACCGTGGTTCGGCCCATGCGCTCTCTGGCGACCTCGACGCAAGTAATATGCACGCTTCTGCTCGCCGTCGTCACTGCGCCCGCAGTGGCGCAGGGCCGCGCTGTCCTCGGCCGCGAGCTCGCGGATTCGCTGACCCGCATTCTGCGAGCCGCGGTCGCCGATTCTGCCTTTCCGGGCGCGTACGCGATCGTGGGTGATTCACGTGGCGTGCTCGCGCGCGTGGGCGCTGGTCGTATCGACTGGGCACGCGGCGCGCCCGCGCCGGACCGGCACACGCTCTGGGATCTCGCATCCCTCACGAAAGTCATCGCCACGACGACGGCGGCGGCGCAGCTCGTCGAGCGAAACGCGATCGATCTCGACGCTCCCGTTCAGCGGTATCTGCCGAATTGGACTGGACCCGGCAAGGAGCGCGTCACCATCCGGCATCTGCTGACGCATACCAGTGGGTTGCCCTCGTTCCGCCCGTACGATCGGCAGACGAAGGACGCCGATTCCATCGCCGCGCTGCTGTTCACCACGGAGCTGGAACGTCCGGCGGGCGAGCGTATGGTGTATTCCGACATCGGCGCATTCGTCCTCGGCGAAGTCGTCGAGCGCGTGTCCGGTGAGGATCTCGACGACTATTTCGCCAGGCACGTCGCGGCGCCGCTGAAGCTGCGCGAGACGATGTTCACTCCGCCCGAGGGTCTGCGCGCGCGGGTGGCACCCACGGAGGTCGATACCCTGCGCGGTGGTCTGGTCCGCGGTGCCGTGCACGACGAGCGGGCCTATTACCTCGGCGGCGTCGCCGCACACGCGGGGCTTTTCGGCAGCGCGCATGATCTGGCGCGTTTCGCGACGATGATGCTGCGCGGCGGTACGCTCGAGGGCGAACGCATCCTCGAGCCGGAGACGATCGCCACATTCACCGTGTACGCGGATCCCGCCTTCTCCAACCGCGCGCTGGGCTGGCAGAAGCGCGAACGGCCCGGGATGGCGTTCCGCACAGGTGCCGCCTGGGCTGGTGAACGCATGTCCGTGAGCTCCTACGGTCATACCGGCTTCACCGGTACGTCGATGGGCATGGATCCCGAGCGAGACCTGTACGTCATCCTGCTGTCCAACCGCGTGAACCCCACTCGCAACAATGCCCGCATCACCGCGGTGCGTGTCGCGGTCACCGATGCAGTCGTCGCGGTGATCGACGCGCGTCGCGGATTCGGCCCCTCCACCAACCCCGAGTCGCCATGACATTCTCCGTCGTCGATTGGGCAGTGGTCGTCGCGTACTTCGCGCTCACGCTGGGCATCGGCTTCTACTTCACCAAGCGCGGCGGCGAGAATCTCGAGGAGTATTTCATCTCCGGCCGCAAGGTGCCCTGGTGGCTCGCGGGAACGGCTATGGTGGCCACCACCTTCGCGGCAGATACGCCGCTCGCGGTGACCGGCATGGTGGCGAGCCGCGGCGTCGCCGGGAACTGGCTGTGGTGGAACATGGTGATGAGCGGCATTCTCACCGTGTTTTTTTTCGCGCGGTTGTGGCGGCGCGCAGGAGTGATGACGGACGTGCAGCTGGCCGAGCTGCGCTACGGCGGCCAGCGCGCAGCGGTGCTGCGCGGTTTTCGCGCGCTCTATCTTGCCGTCCCGATCAACCTGATCATCATGGGTTGGGTGACGATGGCGATGGTGAAGATCCTTGAGATCTCCCTCGGCATCTCGCCGTGGGTCGGCGCGCTGATCTGCTTCGTATTCACCACCGCCTACGCCAGCGCCGCGGGCATGTGGGCAGTGCTCTGGACCGACTTCTTCCAGTTCATTCTCATGATGACCGCGGTCATCATCCTCGCGATCTATGCCGTGGACGCGGCGGGTGGAATGGAAGCCGTCAAGGCGGGCGCGATCGCCCATTTCGGCAGCGAGACGGCGGCACTGTCGGTGCTCCCGGTGAGCTTCTCGTCGTCAGGCATTCAGGCCTATGCGTGGATGCCGCTCATGACGCTGCTCACCTTCATCGGCGTCCAGTGGTGGGCGGCGTGGTACCCGGGCGCGGAGCCTGGCGGTGGCGGCTATGTGGCACAGCGAATTTTCTCCGCGAAGACTGAACGCGATGGTGTCCTCGCCACGTTGTTCTTCCAGGTCACGCATTATGCCATCCGTCCCTGGCCATGGATCGTGACCGCACTCGCGACGCTCGTCCTGTATCCGGATCTGGCGAATCGCGAGGATGGCTATGTCCGCGCGTTCGTCGATCACCTGCCGACGCCCTGGCGCGGCGTGATGCTGGCGGGATTCGCGGCCGCATACATGTCGACGATGGCCACGCACCTGAACTGGGGTGCGTCGTACATCGTGAATGACTTCTACAAGCGCTTCGTCAGGAAGGATGAGACCGAGAAGCACTATGTGAACGTGGCGCGCCTGTGCACCATCCTGCTCTTCCTCGCCGCGCTGGTCGTCACGCGCTATCTGACGACGGTCGAGGGTGCCTGGCGCTTCCTGATCGCGATCGGGGCGGGCACGGGGCTGGTGCTGATCCTGCGCTGGTACTGGTGGCGCATCAACGCCTGGTCCGAGATCAGCGCCATGATCGCGTCGTTCATCGTTTCGATGATCGCGATGCGCGTGATCCCGCCGCGGTTCGCCGCTGGTGATCCGCGCGCCGATTCCTGGATTCTCATCGTCACCGTGGCGGTCAGCACCGTCGTCTGGGTAGCGGTCACATACCTGACGAAGCCGGAGCCCGATGCCGTGCTCGACCGGTTCTACCGGCAGGTTCGCCCCGGAGGTGGTGGATGGGCAACGGTATCGACGCGGTTGGGCTTTGGACGCGAGCCAATGCCCGGCGGTGCCCTGAACTGGACGAACTGGCTCGCTGGCGTGATAGCGGTGTATACCTCTTTGTTCGGTCTTGGCCAGCTGATTCTGGGCACAGTGACCAACGGCTTGATTCTGCTCGCGGTCGCAGCCGTTTGTTTCGCATGGATTGGTCGTTCACTTCGGGCCTCGAATGAGCCGTTACCGGCGGCGCCCTCGCCTCGTTCTTGAAGCGAGACCCATAACCATCTATATTGATTGCGGTCTGATCGCGGCACGGAAGACGTTGTCGCGCAACGAATTGGGAGGATTGATGAGCACGATTCAGCAGCCTGATGTCCTGATCAGCGTCACCCCCGGAGCCAGCGCTGAAGTCAAGAAGTTCATGGATGCCGAGAGCGTGGATCCCGCCAAGGGCGGTCTTCGCGTCAGCGTCCAACCCGGTGGCTGCAGCGGTTTCAAATACGGGTTGCTCATCGAGGACGAACCCGCCGAGGACGACATGATCGTCGACCAGGGCGGCTGGAAGGTGTTCGTGGATCCGTTCTCGGCCCAGTACATCAACGGCGTCACCATCGACTACGTCTCGTCGATGCAAGGCTCGGGCTTTACGCTCAAGAACCCGAATTCAACCGGCGGCTGCGGTTGCGGTAGCTCGTTTAGCGCTTAACCCGGAACACCAATGACTCGATCTGGCACTGGCGCTCGTGGCGCCGGAGCCGACGTGAAGGGGGGGGCCCGCGAACGGACAGCCGATCGCGGGCTTTTTCACGACCATCACGGCTCTGCTGGCCTGGAAAAGATCCGCACCATCACCGTCGAGGACCACGAGGAGCTCGGTGTTCTCGTCGCCGACCGCATCGCCGCGGTCATCCACGAGAGGAACGCGGCGGGCAAAACCGCCGTGCTCGGCCTCGCGACCGGTTCCACGCCGATCGGCGTGTACCGCGAGCTGGTGCGGAAGCACAAGGAAGAAGGCTTGAGCTTCAAGCATGTCGTGACCTTCAATCTCGACGAATACTGGCCGATGCCGAAGGACAGTATCCACTCCTACCATCGCTTCATGTGGGAGAATCTGTTCTCACAGGTCGACATCGATCCCGCGAACGTCCACATCCCGGACGGCACGGTGTCGCGCGAGCACGTCGAGACGTACGGCGACACGTACGAGCGGGCCATCCGCGAGGCCGGCGGGATCGACTTTCAGATCCTTGGCATCGGCAAGACCGGGCACATCGGCTTCAACGAGCCAGGTTCGGGAGCGGACAGCCGCACGCGGTTGATCACGCTGGACACCGTGACACGGCGCGACGCAGCCGCCGATTTCTTCGGCGAGGACTACGTGCCACGCGAAGCCATCACGATGGGCGTCGCCACGATCATGGACGCGCGCGAGATCGCCATTCTCGCGACGGGGGAGCACAAGGCGAGCATC
>JBOHTL010000199.1:0-5387 GCA_050733735.1 Gemmatimonadaceae bacterium | reverse complement strand
GGAGCTTTCTCAGTTCCCGTTCCGCCCGGAGCCGCGCCGCTTCGGGGAACCCCTTCGCCGCGATCTGCTCCGCGAGGCCATCCAGGTCGTCGTTGTCCTCCTGGCCCAGCTCGCGATGGATCGCCTTCAGCTGCTCCTGCAGGTAGAACTCGCGCTGGTTCTGGAACAGGGAACCGCGCACGTCTTCGTCGATCTTGCGCTCCAGCCGCAGCAGCTCGCACTCTCCCTGGAGCACCTCGCCGAGCTGGCGGAACAGCGGCTCGTGCGGGTTCGCCTCCAGAAGGCGCTGGCGCGTCTCCGGGCGGACCGCCAGGTGCGCGGCGATGCCGTAGGCCTGCCGATCCAGTCCGTCCGCGCCCTGGACCATCGTGACGACTTCGGCCGGGATGCGGCGCTGCAGAGCGACGTATTCCTCGAACGCGCCGAGGACCGTTCTGGCGAGCGCCTGGAGCTCCGGGGTGTCCGGCGAATCGACGACACCAGCGGGCGCCGATACGGCGCTGAGGTGCGTACCGCCGCCAATGTATCGCGTGATCCGCACGCGCTGGATTCCCTCGAGCAGGACGCGGCTCGCGCCGTTCCCCAACGGGGCGAGCTGCGCAATCCGCGCGATCACACCGACGCGATGGAGGTGCTGCGCGGCAGGCTCCTGGACGTCGCTGTCCTTCTGCGACACCAGCAGCAGGCGTCCGTCGGACGCTGCCGCGGAGCTGACCGCCGCCAGCGACGCCGGGCGTCCGACCACCAGCGGCATCACGACGTACGGAAAGAACACGACGTCGCGTAACGGAAGAACCGGGAGGCGCTCTCCGGCGCCCATGGACTACGCTTCCTTCTTCTTACGCTGCGGCGAGATCTCGAGCAGCGGGGGTGTGCCGGGATTGTTCACGCTCGCCTCGGTCACCTTCACTTCGACGACGTCTTCACGCGTCGGGAGGTCGAACATGACGTCGGTCAGGATCTCCTCGACGATCGCGCGGAGACCCCGGGCACCGGTGCCCCGCTTGAGTGCCTTCTGGGCGACCGCCCGAAGGGCGGCCTCGTCGAACGTGAGATCGACCTCCTCGAGCTCGAAGAGCTTCTTGTACTGCTTCGTGAGCGCGTTCTTGGGCTCCTTGAGGATCCGCACCAGGGCGGTCTCATCCAGCGCCTCGAGGGCGACGACGACCGGCAGACGGCCCACCAGTTCCGGGATCAGGCCGTAGCGCAGCAGATCATCCGGCTCGACTTCGGCGAACGGGTTCTTCTTCCGCTCGACCGACTTGTCGTCCGCCAAATCGGCAAACCCGATCTGGCGACGTCCGGTTCGCGCTTCGATGATTTTTTCGAGGCCATCGAACGCGCCGCCGCAGATGAACAGAATGTCCTTCGTGTTGATCTGGATGTATTCCTGCTGCGGATGCTTGCGGCCGCCCTGGGGCGGAACGGACGCCACCGTGCCTTCCAGAATTTTGAGGAGCGCCTGCTGCACCCCCTCGCCGGAGACGTCCCGCGTGATGCTCGGATTCTCCGACTTGCGCGCGATCTTGTCGATCTCGTCGATGTAGACGATGCCGCGCTCGCACTCGGCGACGTTGAAGTCGCCCGCCTGGAGCAGCCGCACGAGGATGTTCTCGACGTCTTCGCCGACGTAGCCCGCCTCGGTGAGCGTCGTGGCGTCGGCGATCGTGAAGGGGACGTCGAGGATGCGCGCCAGCGTCTGGGCCAGCAGCGTCTTGCCCACGCCCGTTGGGCCGATGAGCATGATGTTCGACTTGTCGAGCTCCACGTCGTCCTGGACGGTCGCGGAATTGATGCGCTTGTAGTGATTGTAGACCGCGACGGACAGCGCTTTCTTGGCCTTCTCCTGCCCGATCACGTACTGATCGAGGACGTCTTTGATCTCAGGAGGCGTCGGGACCTGCGTGATCGCCTCAGCGACCTCGCGCTCCTCGTCTTCGGCGAGGATCTCGTTACAGAGTGCGATGCACTCGTTGCAGATGTAGACGGATGGGCCCGAAATGAACTTCCGGACCGAATCCTTCGACTTTCCGCAGAACGAACAGCGCAGGTGTTTGTCGTGGGACATCGGCAGGTGTGTACAGATGACGCCGCCACGGCGGGGGCAATGCCCGGCGCCGGGCCAATGCCCCGCGCCGCGAGGGGCTCCCGTGGAATAAAGAGCCCGTCGCCCGGGTGGTCAAGCAAAAAATGGCCTAAACTGACGACCCACCCTCGTGAAGGTTTTCACGAGGGAGTCTTCATCAATTATCGGCAGTTAGGCGCCGCGGTTCTCCTGCTGCGACTTGATGACCTGCTCGCTGACGATCTCGCCCCGGCTGCTGATCACCGTGTCGATGATCCCGTAGTCCTTGGCCTCGTCGGCCGACATGAAGCGGTCGCGGTCGGTGTCCTTCTCGATCCGGTCGATCGGCTGCCCCGTGTGCTTGGCCATCAGCTCGTTCAGCTTCGAGCGCAGGTACAGGATCTCGCGCGCCTGAATCTCGATCTCGGACGCGCTGCCCCCCCCGCCACTCTGCGAGGGCTGGTGAATCATGATGCGGGAGTGGGGTAGGGCGAAACGCTTTTCCTTCCGGCCGGCGGAGAGCAGGAACGCCCCCATGCTCGCCGCCAGCCCCATGCAGATCGTGTTCACCGGCGACTTCAGGTACTGCACGGTGTCGTAGATCGCGAGACCCGCGGACACGCTGCCGCCCGGCGAATTGATGTAGAGGTAGATGTCGCGCTCGGGATTGTCCGCCTCGAGGAACAACAGCTGCGCGATGATGATGTTCGAGACGTCGTCGTTGACCGGCGTCCCGAGGAAGATGATCCGGTCCATGAGCAGCCGCGAGAAGATGTCGTAGCTGCGCTCGCCGCGGCTGGACCGTTCGATGACGTAGGGGGGATAGATAGTTGCCATGATTCCAATCACACCTGTTTGAACGTTTCAGTGTTTCAACGTTTCAGTTCTGAAACTCTGAAACCCTGAAACCCTGAAACATCAGCTTCCTGTCTCCACCGTATTCCTCTCCATCAACCACTTGAACACTTTCTCTTCCGTGATCGCGCGCTCGATCTCCTGCAGCCGTCCCGCCTTCTGGAGCGACGCGTAAACCTGACCCGGTTCTGCGTTCCGCTTTCGAGCGACGTCGGCCACGCGGTCGTCGATGTCCGCTTCGCTCGCCTTGAGATCCTCGCGCTCGGCGATCGTGTCGATGATCAGGTCGCGCCGCACCTGACGCTCCGCCACCGGGCGGAACTCGGCGGTGAACCGTTCGCGTTCCTCTTCGGGAATCTGGTATGCCTTCATGTACCCATCGACGAGCTGTGACACCCAGCTCGGCGGCACGTCGAAGGCGTTGGCCTGGACGATCTGATCGACGAGCTGCTGGCGAACGCCGGCGTCGGCCTCTCGCTCGGCGTGTGACTCGAGATCCTTGCGCACGGCCGCCTTGAGCGCATCGAGCGACTCGAAGTCACCCACTTCGCGCGCGAAGGCGTCGTCGAGCTCGGGGAGTGCTTTGCGCTTCACGTCCTGCAACGCGACCCGCACGCTCTTCGTCTTGCTGCGCTCCGATTCGTCCGGGAAATCGTCGGGCCAGCGCACCGGCTGTTCGACCGTTTCACCGGGCGACATCCGCATGATCAGCTCTTCGATCCCGGGGATGGCCTGGCCGCCGCCGAGCACGAGGCGGTATTCCTTGCCTTCCGGGAGCTCGCCGCTCTCATCGGCCGTGGCGAGCTGCACCGTGACCATGTCGCCGGGCACAGGCTTCTCTGTCACCGGCGCCCAATTGGCGCGCTGCTCGCGAAGTTCCTGGAGCTGTTCGCTCACGTTGTCGTCCGTCACGCTCGCCGCAGGGCGCAAGACGCGAAAACCCTGCGTCCGCCCGAGGGCGACGTCCGGCCTGACTTCGACATGCAGCTCGAAGACGAGCGGCTGGCCCTCGTCGAAGCGGACGTCATGTACGTGGGGCTGCGACGCGACCTTGAGCTTCTCGCGCTCGATCACTTCCTGATATGCGTCCTGGAGCAGCGATTCCAGCGCCTGCTGCCGGATGGCGTCGCGGAAACGCTTGCGGACGAGCGCGGCCGGCGCCTTGCCGGGGCGAAAACCAGGCAGACGGACCGACGACGCATACCGCCGTGCCGTACGCTCCTCCGCGTCCTGCACTACATCGACGGGCACGGAGACCTCGAGGAGACGCTCCACCCCTTCGTTCTTCTTCGTCCTGATCTCGATCTGCATCGTGTCGGAAAGTTAACCCACGCGAGAAGAGCCAAGGCAACCCTCGGCTTGCGCAGATGCGCCAAGCATTTCATCATGCCACTCCCCGCTTTCACCTCCAGGAATCCGTACGATGAAAGTTCGTGTCGCTCGACTGGGCATGCTGTGCGCGGTGCTGTTTGTGACATCCGCGTGCTTTCGACAAGTGATTCAAACCGGCCGAACGCCGGCGGCAACGGTCATCGACCGGCCGTGGACGCACACCTGGCTGTGGGGGCTCGTCCCGGCTTCGCCAATCGACGTCACGTCCCAGTGTCGCACCGGTATCGCGACGGTCGTGACGGAACAGAGCTTCCTCAACGGCCTCGTCTCGATCCTGACGATCGGCATCTACAGTCCGCGGCACGTCACCATCACCTGCGCGACCGGTTCGGCAATGGGGCCAGGCGCGCGGGTCCAACGCTTCGTGGAGGTTCGCTGACCATGCGCATCAAGTCAGTGGTGCTCGCCGCCGTGGCCGTTGCGGTGCTGGCGGGCTGCTATCGTGTCACGGTGACGTACGGTCCGCAGCCGGCCGCCAATGCGGCAACCGTGGTGGATTATCCCTGGCAGCACTCCTGGGTGTTCGGCCTCGTGCCACCACCCGAGATCAACGTGGGAGAGCGCTGCCCCGAAGGCGTCTCCAGAGTTGAGACGAAGGTCAGCTTTCTGAACGGCCTTGCGTCAGCGCTGGTTGGCGCGGCGGTGGACGGCCTGGTGCGCAGCTCGAACGACAGCCTGTACATCGGCGTGGGCGCGGCCGGACTCTGGCAGCCGCTGTCGGCGAAGGTCACCTGCGCGCCGCGATAACCCGATTCCACGGAATTGCTCCGTGTGATCGCTTCTCTGCAGGGCGAGGAATCCGTGAGTGCGGGAGCCGGGACTCGAACCCGGAAGCCTTGCGGCACAGGATCCTAAGTCCTGCGCGTTTGCCAGTTCCGCCACTCCCGCAGCCCCCTGAAGTTAGGTCCTCCTCCGCATATCGGGGAAGAGAAATCCTGGCTGCATGCGCAGGCGGTCGACGCGGGAACCACAGAACCTGCAGGAAACAAACGAGAATGATCGACGCATTTCCGCGTGGGTTCCCGCTGTTTCCTGTTTTTCCGCGTCGAGCGGTTCGTCGCGATGCCTGTAGTAC
>JBOHTL010000198.1:0-4980 GCA_050733735.1 Gemmatimonadaceae bacterium | reverse complement strand
AGGCGAAGATCCCGCTCGAGATCTCGGAGCGTCCCGTGAAGGGGCGTCTCGTGCTCGTCACCGCCGTAAACCCGACGCCCGCGGGCGAAGGCAAGAGCACCGTCACCGTCGGCGTGACCCAGGCGCTTCGCAAGCTCGGACGGAACGCCATGCTGTGCATGCGCGAGCCGAGTCTCGGTCCCGTGTTCGGCGTGAAGGGTGGCGCGGCCGGCGGAGGTTATTCGCAGCTGCTGCCCATGCAGGACATCAACCTGCACTTCACCGGAGACTTTCACGCCATCTCGAGCGCGCACGCGCTGCTGTCGGCGCTGCTCGACAACCACCTGCAGTGGGGGAACGCGCTCGACATCGATCCGCGGCGCATCAGCTGGCACCGCGCGATCGACATGAACGACCGCGCATTGCGCCAGGTGGTCGTCGGGCTGGGCGGCGCGAAGAGCGGCGTCGTCCGCGAGGACAAATTCATGATCGTCCCCGCGAGCGAGATCATGGCGATCGTCGCGCTCGCGCGGAGCTATCAGGATCTCGAGGACCGGCTCGCGCGCATCGTCGTCGGATCGACGTACGCGAAGACGCCGGTGCGGGCGGGAGAGCTCAAGGCGGCGGGCGCGATGGCGCTGCTGCTCGAGGAAGCGATTCGCCCGAATCTCGTGCAAACGCTGGAGGGTGGGCCGGCTTTCGTCCATGCGGGCCCCTTCGGCAACATCGCGCACGGATGCAACTCGCTCCTCGCGACGCGGTCAGCGCTGGCGCTCGCGGACATCGTCGTCACCGAAGCGGGATTTGGATCGGACCTCGGCGCCGAGAAGTTCTTCGATATCAAATGCCGCTTCGGTGGACTGAATCCCGAGGCCGCGGTGCTGGTCGCGACGATCCGTTCGCTGAAGATGCAGGGAGGCGCGAACAAGAAGAGTCTCACCATCGAGGACCTGGGCGCGCTCGAGCGGGGCCTGCCGAATCTCGAGAAGCACATCGAGAACGTCCGGCAGTTCGGCGTGCCGGTGGTCGTCGCGCTGAATCGCGTAATGTCGGACACGGAGCGCGAGCTGAGGATGGTGATGGACTTCGCCGGGACGCTGGGCGCGCCGATCGCGCTCACCGAGGTCTGGTCGCGGGGTGGCGCCGGCGGCGAGGACCTGGGACGCAAGCTGCTCGCCCTGCTCGACAAGAAAGGCGCGGAGTATCGGCCACTGTATCCGGTGGAGCTGCCCATCACCGAGAAGATCGAGACGATCGTCCGGAAAGTGTACGGAGGCGATGGCGTGGAGTATTCGCCGGAAGCGTCGCGCACGATCGAGTATCTCCAGTCGATCGGCATGGGCCAGACACCGGTGTGCATCGCAAAAACGCAGTACTCGCTCACCGACGATCCCACCATTCTGGGACGGCCCGGCAACTTCCACCTCACGATCAACGAGGTGTGGCCCTCCGCCGGCGCCGGATTCGTCGTGGCGCGCGCGGGCGAGATCATGACGATGCCGGGGCTGCCGAAGGAGCCTTCGGCGGAGCGGATTGCGCGGCTGTCGACGGGGGAAGTGGTGGGGCTGTTCTGACAGCGGTTTGAACGTTTCAGCGTTTCAGCGTTTCAGCGTTTCAGCGTTTTGGCGTGTGAAGGCTGGAGCGAGCTCTGCACCAGTCGTCCTTGAAACGCTGAAACCCTGAAACCTTCAAACGTTCCACCGCCCTTCTGGCACTCGCCCTGCTCATCCGTGTACGACT
Source organism: Gemmatimonadaceae bacterium (assembly GCA_050733735.1). Taxonomy (GTDB): domain Bacteria; phylum Gemmatimonadota; class Gemmatimonadetes; order Gemmatimonadales; family Gemmatimonadaceae; genus DASPMP01. Next base: position 3,261 of record JBOHTL010000198.1, on the reverse strand, counting down.
TCCTAGGAGGACGTACACAGATGAACATTGCAGCATATCGGCGCGGCATGGCCGCCGTTGCGCTCGGCGCGGTGGCGCTGACCGGCTGTCAGACGCTGAACACCAACAAGGAACGCGGTGTTCTGATCGGAGCGGCGACGGGCGCGGTCGCGGGTGGTGCCGTCGGCCGCGCGAATGGTTCCACGGCGAAGGGCGCCATCCTTGGCGCGGTCGTCGGCGGGACGATCGGCGGCGTCATTGGCCACCAGATGGACCAACAGGCGAAAGAGCTCGAGCAGAACATCCCGGGCGCCATCGTGGAGCGTGTGGGTGAGGGCATCCAGGTGACGTTCGAGTCCGGCCTGCTGTTCGACTTCGACTCTGATCGCATCAAGGCCACAGCGGCCCAGAACCTGAGCAATCTCGCCGCGAGCCTGGACAAGTATCCGAATTCCAGCCTGCTGATCGTCGGCCACACGGACGCGCAGGGGACCGCCGACTACAACCAGGAACTGTCCGAGCGGCGCGCGCGCTCGACGGCGCTGTATCTGGTCGGTCGGGGCGTGAGCGCGGGACGTCTCCAGACGGTAGGCCGGGGCGAGATCGAGCCGGTCGCGCCGAACGAGACCGAATCCGGCATGGCGCAGAACCGCCGCGTCGAGGTCGCGATCTACGCGAGCGAGGCGTATCGCAACCAGCTGCGGTCGCAGTATCGCGGTCAGTAGAACAAGCTTGAACGTTTCAGGGTTTCAGCGTTTCAGCAACGTTGAAACCTTGAAACGTTGAAACGCTCAAACGTTTTCCTAGTCCGTCAACACGTCGCTCGGACTCGGCCAGTTCGACACGTTGATGTCGATCGGCAGTGCGATGTTGGCCACCTTCCGCACGACGTCGATCGCGCCCTGCCACATTCCCGCGAATTCGTGTCCGACTTCCTCCGGTGCCTTCTCGGGTGAGAAATCGCGGCCGCTGGCCACCCAGAAGCGCGGCTCTTCAGTGATCCCCGCGGCGACGAACACGGCTTTGACGTCGTCGTACACGGCCCTGGCGTTGTGCGCGTGCACGTAGATGCCTGGACGATAGCGTCCATCCTTCAGCACCGTAGCCACCCACGCACGGTAGTAATCGCGCATCAGATTCGGCATCTGCTCCATGCGCTCGATGTCGAGGAAGATCACGGTTCCTCGAGGGAACCCTTCTTTCGCGGTTTTCTGAATTGCGTCGACGGCCTCGTCCGCGCCGTTGGCGGCGTTCAGATAATCCGCGCTGCACGACGTACCGCTGCGCTTGCCTGCGGCGACCTGCGCCGGAGTTCTTGCGCGCGGCCTTCGGTTCCATGTCTGCTGCCCGACATAAACGACCGCTATCCCCCAGCCAATGTCCAGCAGGGTCTGCCGCTTGCCGCCCCACGAAGTTCCCTTGTGACAGGGTGCGGCCGGAAGATAGAAGCCGACCCAGCTGTAGGGCGCGTTTGGCGCGTTCTTCCAGGCGCGCATCTTCTCGTCGCCCGGGTAGGTGTGCGTGTCGAATCCCACGAAGTGCCCCTGCGTGGCCTGGTCGGCCAGGGGCGCGTCCTGCCCGGTAACCGCGGCGGCCACCTGCGCCACTTTCGCGCTGGCTTCGCCCACGGCCTCGGTCGCGGTCGGTGAACGATTGCAGGCGAACACGAGGAGGCCGACGACACCGAGCACGAGAGCCCGTTTGGGGCGAGATTGATTCGATAGTCGCACGTCGTCCGATATCGCAATGCGTGTTCCTCCCTCCGAAGCCCAAGCGAAGCTCTTCATCCTCTCGCCCGCTCGTTGCGACGGCCGGCGCGCGCAGGCGCTGCTGAACCCCGCCGCTGAATTCCCATTGGCGGTGCAGTTGCGGTCGGTGGACGGTGCCACGATCGGCGAGGTCTTCACCTTCCTGAGCGGACTGTATTTCCGCGGGAAGCTCACCTATGCGCTCGCTCATGCGACGGCCAACGGCGCCCCGACGGAGGTGCGGATCATTACGACGAACCGCGGTCTCGTGGCTCCGGACGAACGTGTTGGACCGGACGACCTCGAGGGGTTCGCCTGCGTCGATCTCGCGGAAGCCGGAGCGTCCTTCGAGCGACCGCTGCTGCGCGACGCCGACCTCCTGAGGACGCAGCTTGGCGACGGCGCGCTCGCCGTGCTGCTGGGAAGCATCGCGACGAACAAATACGTGGCGCCGCTGATGCGCGTCTTCGGTGAGCGGCTGGTGTTCCCGCGCGAGTTCATCGGCCGGGGCGACATGAGCCGCGGCGGGCTGTTGTTACGCTATGCCGCGGCAGCGCGTGAGCTCGAATACGTGCCTGTGGCGACGGCCGTGCGGCACGGAAAAAGACCGCCGAAACTGGAACCATTGAAGGCGAGTCGGCGAAAAGGCGAATAGCCGAACCGCCTCCTCGTCTTCGCCTTCTCGCCTACGCTGGCAATGGCGGCATCTGCACGGCGGTGGTTCCACCGCGGCGGACCCTCCCGGAGACAATCGTGATGTTGTCCGTGCCGCCCCGCGAAAGCGCCAGCTCCAGCAACGCCTTGCACATCTCCTCCGACGACATCTCGCGCGACAGGTAGTCACGAATCTCTTCGTCGCTGACGTGCTTGGTCAGTCCATCCGAGCAGAGGAGCGTTCGATCGCGATTGTCGCAGTCGGTCACCAGCACCTCGGGCACGATCTCGCTGCTGCCGACGGCGCTCCAGAGCACGTGCCTGAGCCGTGAATGCTCGGCGGACTCCGGCGTCATCGCGCCGGCTTCGACCATCATCTGCGCGACCGTCTGATCGGTGGTCAGCCGCCGGAAGTCGGTGCCGCGGAGCCGATACATCCGGCTGTCCCCGACGTTCACGACGAAGGCCCGGGGCCAGAACGCGGCGTACATCGTGAGGGTCGTCGCAGTCGCGGGGATTCCCGCAAGCTCCGCTTCGTCGAGCAGTGCCTGATGCGCACGACTCACCGCCGTCTTCAACTCCGCGATGGCGTCAGGCTCGTGGTCGACGGCCATCTGTGAGCAGATCTCGCTGGCGTGCAGGAGATGCTGCGACACGGCCGCGAGAGCGCGCGCGCTCCCCTCGGCTGCGGCCTCGAGTCCGCCGACGCCGTCGGCGACGACGAGGATGAATCCGCGCGACTCGGTCTCGCGAGGGCCGATCTCCCCGATGCTCGTCACGTGCAGCCTGAGCGAGCGATGGAAGCTGGCAATGAGAAAATGGTCGGCGTTCGTGCTCCGCACGTGCCCGCGGTGCGTGAGCCCGAAGACGTCGACGTCCG
>JBOHTL010000197.1:0-5093 GCA_050733735.1 Gemmatimonadaceae bacterium | reverse complement strand
GCCGATGACGCTGCCTCCGCTCGAGGGACTTTTCTTCTTCGACGCTGGCGTCGCGTGGTCCAAGCATCAGTCGCTGTACGGCTCGCGTCCGGCGAACTACGATGCCAACACGCAGCGATTCCCGCTGCGGAGTTACGGCTTCGGGCTGCGTCTGAACTTCTTCAACTACGCGCTCCTCCGTTGGGACTATGCCGTGCCGCTGGATCATCCGAGCGGCAGCAGGCGTGGCTTCTGGACCTGGTCGCTCTGGCCATCCTTCTGACGCGTTTCCCGCCCCCTCGGTAGTACAGCAGCGGTTCACAACTCTGTAGTATTGATCGTGCGAGTCCTTCTCCTTCCAACGGCGCTCGCGCTCGTCGCGTGCGGCCAGGATCGGCCGCCGGCGTCGAGCACGCAGGCAGGTACCGCTTCGGCGACGTACGCCGGGCCGCAGGCGCTCGTCCTGCGCGTGCCCAAGGCGGGCGGAACGCCGCGCGTCCATCGCTACCCGCGCATCGACTCGGTCGTGTGGACGACCACCGAGAAGATCCCCGCCCCCGCGGAGATGCTCGCCTTCGACGACGAGAACGGCATCGTCGCCTACCAGGACTCGCGCGGCCGGCCCGTCCTCCTCGATTTCCGACTCGGGACCGCGTCGGTGCAGACCACGAAGAAGCTCACGGGCCTCGCCTCCGCGAATGGACGCGCGGTCTACGGCATCGCGAGCAATGGCGACGTCGTGCGGCTCACCGCCAGCGGCGAATGGACGTACAAGCCGCCGCGACCGGCGCAGGCGGTCTATCCGCAGCACGACGGCGGACTGCTGGTGGCATCGGGGACCGGCGCGAACCTGCGGCTGCTCAAGATCTTCCCGCCCGACAAGACGATCCTGGACTCCATCGCCTTTCCGATGGCGCAGAAGGCAGTGCGCACGCAGCTCGGCGACCGGCTGTATCTCGCCGTCGACTCCGGGTTGGTGGTCCTGCGAACGCGCACGATGGATTGGGCGCCCCCCGTGCACTTCGAGCGTCCCATCAAGGTGATGGCGTCCACGCCGAGCGGCGACCGCGTCTTCGTGCTCGCCGACACCAACACCCGTATCGCCGTCGTCGATCGCTTTCGCGACCGGGTCACCGCGGAGTTCGACCTGCCGGGCAAGGCGGACGACCTGCGCGTGGACCCGTTCGGTCGGTATCTCCTCGCGCGCGCGGAGGACAGCGATTCACTTTGGGTGCTGGCCATCGGAACACAGCGCGTCATCGGCGCGCTGCGCAGCACGTGGCGCGGTGATCTTCCGTTCGTGGGATACGACGGCGCGATCGCGACCGCGATCGGGAACGACGTCGTCATGTTCGACGGTGAGACGCTGAAGCAGCGTTCGCGGATCGTCGGCGGAGCCCGCGACATCTGGTTCCAGCTGCAGTGGGACGGCTTCCGTCCCCGCGCCGCGTCGCTCGACGAGCCGGTGCGCTTCGACAGCATCATCATCGACTCGACCGTCGTCGACAGTCTCGCACCCACGGCGGATTCCAGCGACACGACCGGTGTCCCCGGCGCCGATACGGCGCAGATGCCGTCGGGGTTCGTCGTCTCATTCGCCGCGTTCCTCAGCGAGCCGCGGGCGAAGGAACTGGCCAACCGCATCTACGTCGGTGGACGGACGGCGCGCGTGGTCGTGTCGGCGCGCGACGGCGCGACGATCTATCGCGTGATCCTCGGACCGTACGCCACCCGCGAAGATGCAGACCGCGCGGGGCGCGAATCCGGTCAGTCCTACTGGGTCTTCGAAGGTCGTCCGTGAAGGGCTTCGCGGCCCCCGCACCAGCTCCCCTCATCTTCGATTGGGAAGTGGCCGGCCGCGAGCTCGGCACGAGTCTGGATCGTCTCTACGCCATCGCGGTGCTGGGCAGCCACGAAGTTGAAACGGCCCAGGTCGCGCTCGGCATCGCCCGGTATCAGGCGCAGCGGCGTCGCGTGGCCATCGGCGATCTCCTCGGAGACGCCGCTCCGTTCTCCGAGCTGATTGCCGGGGAGGACACGCACGGATTGTCGGATGTCTTCGAGTATGGCCTGTCGCTCGATCGCGTCGCCCGCCGGGTGCACGGCGACGGCGATCTGTACATCCTGCCGACCGGCGCATTCATCTCCGACGAAACCGAGATCATGTCGAATCGCCGCTGGACGAAGCTGGCGTCCGGCTTCCGCGAGGAGCGCGCGCTCCTCGTCGTCGCGGCCAATGCGGCGTCGCCCGGCATCGAAGAGCTGGTCATGCAGCTGGAGGGAGCGATCCTCGTCGGCGACACGGTGCCGAGCAAGCTCCCGGTGGCTCGCGTGATCGGAGCCGTGCGCGGCCCCGACGCGGTTCCCCTCCCTCCGGTTCGGCCCGAGCGACGCGCCCGCCCGAAGTACGTCGTCAACCGAAAACCGTCGATGTGGAAGATCGGCGCGTCGTTCGGCCTGACGCTCTCGGCGGTCATCGCCGCGCTCGGCATCTGGCTCACGTATCGCCCGTTCGCGCAGGCCGAATGGGCGCCGCTGTGGCTGCGAAACGCGGGCGTCCCGGCCGACAGCATCATCGAGATCATCCGCGGCTACGACACAGCGGGAGTGATCTCCGACTCCACCGTCACGCTCGCGACCGCCCGACACCTGGGCCTGCTCACCGCAATGGACTCGACGTCGCAGGCGCCGTACGGCGTCGAGCTGGTCAACCACAACACACAGGCAGGCGCGCTATTGGAGCTGACGCGAAACAGCGCTACTTTGCGCGCCGGCACCTTCACTCCAGTTCTCATTCGAGGAACACCCTGGTTTAGAGTGGTTGCCGGAGCCTATCCGGACAGCGCGTCGGCCGCGGCACTCCTGGACACGCTTCGCGCGAGCGGCGCGAGCGATGCGGGGGCGGCGGTGATCGCCCGCTTCCCTTACGCTCTGCTCGTCGAGCGCGACGTCCCGGATTCGTCGGTCGCCACACGCGTCGAGAGATATGAGCGACGCCGGCTGCCCGTCTACGCGCTCCTGCAGGACGACGGCACCGCGCGCCTCTACGCCGGCGCGTTCAAGGAACCCACCGAAGCAGAGCCGCTCTATGAAGCGCTGAGAGCGGCCGGAATTCAGACCACGCTCGTGTACCGCACCGGGAGAGTGTACTAGTGCGATTGACCAAACTCGAACTCAACGGCTTCAAGTCGTTCGCCGACTCCACGATCATGACGTTCGATCACGGAGTCACGGCGATCGTGGGGCCGAACGGGTGTGGCAAGTCGAACGTGTCCGACGCGGTCCGCTGGGTGCTCGGCGAACAGCGCGCGCGACTGCTGCGCGGCCAGAAAATGGAAGAGGTCATCTTCCAGGGCTCGACGGCGCGGCGGCCGGTGAACATCTCCGAAGTCTCCCTGCACTTCGACAACAGCGACGGCGAGCTCCCGGTCGCGTTCCGGGAAGTCGTCGTCACCCGGCGGCTCTCGCGGTCCGGAGAAAGCGAGTATCTCCTGAACCGCGCGCCGTGCCGCCTGCGCGACATCTCCGACCTGCTTCGCGGCACCGGGCTGGGCGCGGACACGGGCGTGGTCATCGAAGCGAAGATGATCGATGCCCTGCTCTCCGACCGTCCCGACGATCGCCGTGAGCTGTTCGAGGAAGCCGCCGGCATCGGGTTGTATCGCGATCGCAGGCGATCCACCGAGCGCCGCCTCGACGAGACGACGGGCGACCTGCAGCGGCTGGACGATCTCATCGCTGAAGTGCAGAGCCAGGTGCGCTCGCTCTCCCGTCAACGGAAGCGCGCCGAGCGCTACACCGAGATCACCGCGCGCCGCTACCAGGTGGAGATCGCGCTCGCCGCGCGCGAGATGGCGAGCTGGCGCGACGAGCTTGGCCGGTTGGAAACCCGCGTCGCCGAGCTTCGCGAGCTGATCCCGAAAACCGAGGAGAGCGTGGCGGAGCAGGAATCCGCGCGCGACACGGCGCACGACGCCCGCGCAGCCGCCGAGGCGCAGCGCGCCGAGCTCTCGCGTCTCGTGGCAGTGCAGCGCGAGCAGGTGCAGCAGATCCGTGGCGAGATCGCCGTGGCCGAAGAGCGCCAGCGCAATTCGCTGGTGCGTCGTCAACGCGCGGAGGCGGAGGCCACCCAGGGACAGCAGCTGCGGCAGCAGCTCGCCAACGACCGTCTCGAAGCGTCCGAAGAGCGCGCGCGCTTCGAGGAACAGCTCCGCGCGGCCGAGGAACGCCTCCGGTCCCTCCGCGAGCAGGAAGAGAGCAGCAGACACGCCGTGTCGACCGCGCGGGCGGAAGTCGAAGCCGCCGACCGCGCGCTGCGCGAAGTACAGGAGCGTGCTCACGAGGCGCGTCTCGTCAGGGATCGGGCGCAGCGCGAGCTCGAGGAGACCCTTCAGCGGCTCGCGGTGCTGGGAAACGAACGGGGTTCGTTGTCGGATACGGTAACGCGGGCTCGTCGTGAGCTGGAACAGGCGAGCAGCGCGCGAGCCGCAGGCGAGGAGGCGAGCAGGCGGGCAGGCGAAGACGTCGAGCAGGCCCGGGCGGCCGGGAAGGCGGCGCGCGAAGCCGATGGCGTCGCGCGTGCTGCCCTGTTCACTGCCGACGAGACGCACGCGGCGCTCGAAGGGAAAGTGCACGGCCTCGAAGGACTCGAGCGCGAACGCGTCGGCATGGCGCCGGCGGCCGCGAGGCTGCTCAACGACCGCGCGCATTTCGGCGAGGGCGCGATCATCGGCCCGCTCAGCGACTACGTCACGACGGATCAGGAAGCCGCGCTCCTGATCGAGCGGTACATGGGCGCGACGCTTCACGCCGTGATCGTGCGCGATCAGGCGGTCGCCGAGGCGGTGCGCGACTGGCATGCGCGGGTGAAGCCCGGACCGCTGCTCCTGCTGCCGCTCGACGCGGTCGGGACTGCGGCGGATGAGCCGGCCGCCGACGGGGCGCTCGCCATGAAGATCGACGCCGCGCCCGCCGCGCTGTCCTGGATCCGCGCGCTGCTCGGGCGGGTTCGCGCCGTCGCCGACGGCGCGGCGTTCATAGACTCGCGCGGTGCCGTCTGGCTCCCCGGCGCGACCGGGGGCGCGGGACCGCTGCGTCGCCGCGCCGAGCTGTTC
>JBOHTL010000196.1:0-3462 GCA_050733735.1 Gemmatimonadaceae bacterium | reverse complement strand
GCAGATAGCTCTCGAGTCCCTCCAGCGCGCGCGTGCGGCACAGGCGGCTCAGCTCCCAGATCAGGTCCGCCTCCTCGGCGACCTCGAACATCACTTCGGGGCTGCGCAGACTACGCATCACACCACGCGCGAGCGCCTCGTAGCCGAAGACCTCTTCGGTGTCCGCGTACACGATCGGGTGGTAGTCCACATAGACGCCCCGCTCGCGCAGGCTGCGCCGCAGGTCCGCCACCTTCCGCGCCCGCTCACGCTGCTCGATGCTGCGCGCCGCGTTCGCCGCCTCGCGAATGCCCCGGTAGATCATCCGCTCGAGGCGGATCTTCGGGTTGTAGTACACGTGAGCGCGTCCGACATAGATGTCGAACAGGGCAGCGATGTCCTCGCCGTGAGCCGCTTCGATGCGCGACTGGACGCTGCGCTGCAACCGCGACACCATCTCCGTGATCTCGTTCTCGGTCGCCGCGGGAACGCCCGTCGCGGGCACGTGGAAAAAGATGAAATCGTCGTCGTTGGTGAAGCTCACCATGAGCCGCGACGGATTCGGCGAGGTGTCGTCGAGGAACTCGCGCACCGCCATCGCCGTCGTCTCGAGCACGGCGTCGAGCTTCTCCCAGCCGTAGATCTCCTCGATCTTCGAGTAACGCACGAAATTGAAGTACAGCACGACGAGCTCGCCGCGCTCCTGGAAGCGCTGGCGCGAACGCTCGATCATCACGGGCAAGGTGGGCAGCCCCGTCATGGAATCGTGGAGCATGCGCTCGTACTCGACGCGCTCCACACGGTCCCCCATCCCCGCCACCGATGCCGCACCACGAGCGAGCGCGGCGTGCACGCGCGCGGCGATCTCCTCGGGCTGGGCGCCGGCGAGCACCCACTCCTCCGCGCGCAGCTCTACCGCCCGGCGGCGCGCCGCGTCGTCCTCACACTCCACAACCACAGGCAGGCCCGCTGCATGAGCCTTTTCCACCACTGCACGAAGAACCGTCGGATCGCTGGCGCACACGTAGACGGCGCGCGTTCCCGGAACGGTGCCGACATTGGCGGCGAGCTCCGGCGGCGGCCGCTGCTCAACGCGCCAGCCGTCGAGCTGCTCGGCGGCGGCGACGAGCCTTGGATCGGTGGAATCAGTGAGCAGTACCGAGCCGTTCAGCACGCGATCTATTCTGGGGGGGAACTGTTGGTCAGGACGCCAGTGCCGTGCGCTGAACCGCCAGGTTGCGCTGGACGGTGGCCGCGAGCGTCGCGAGATCGAAGGGTTTCTCTACGTAGTCGTCGGCTCCCGTCTTCAGTGCCTCGCGCTTGTCCTCGAGCTCGTTCAACGCCGTCACCATGATGATCCGAACGGTCTTTCCGAGGGTTGGATGCTGCTTCATCGTGCGGCACACCTCCCATCCGTCGCGACCAGGCATCATCACGTCGAGCAGCACGAGCGCGGGTTTGACCGTCTCGAAGAGCGCCAGGGCTTCCTCACCGCTGTTCGCCACCGTGATCGGATAACCGCGCGCCTCGAGGTAATGCTGAATGATCTCGGCATTGTCGGGATTGTCGTCCACCACCAGAATCGGCGGCAGCTTCTGATTTGACATCTTAACCTCTGCCTCCGGGTACCCACGAGACCGCGGCTCCAAGCGTCGAGGAACCTTCGCTGCTGCGTGAGCCGAACTCGCCGCCGACGGTGACTCCCAGCGAAGGGTTGAACGAGAAGTCCAATCCCAAAGCGAATCGGAAATTGCTGTCGGACACCGTACCGTCATCGTCCGTCGTCAGACGCGTCCAGCGATACATCGGAGACGCGTACGCCGAGATTCCGCGCGTCGTCCCGAGATTTTTCCGGTAGCCAAGGCTCAGCCCCACGGGAATGGTGAAGATAGCCGCATTGGTCATCACGCCGTCTGAGCGGGTGCGCGGCGCACCACCGACTCCGGCGAATGCCGCGACGCCCAGGCTCCCCCCCCCTCCGGCGCTCGTCCAGGCGTTCATCGAGGCCCGGCCGCCATAGGCTCCCCGCGTAGCGTCGTTGGCCCGCTGAGCGCCCGCTGCAGCGCTGAGGAGGATGCGTTCCCCCAGTCCCCAGCCCGCAGCGAGCGCAAACAGGCTCTGACCGCCGCCGCCACCGAAGTTCGCCGCGACCGCGAGTCCGGGGTTCGCAAAGGCGTTTTGAAGCACTGGGGCGCCCGGGATCTGGCCAGACGCGGTGGATATTGCGGTTAGAGTGCCTGACAGGGCGATGGCTAAAGTCTTCTGGGAGCTATACATGGATGCAGCCTGCTGGCTTGCGGATTCGGATGCATCATGACTGTGCAAGGGACGTGCGCCGCCACGAGCATTTCCGCGAGCCGGAGCAGAGCAGCGGGCTGGTCGGCGGCACACCCTGTTCCAGGTCCGGTGGTCCACATTTTGGACACGTGCCTTCTGTGACGATTCAGAAGGAGTTGTAATGCACCATCGCGCTGCCGCACTCGCCCGTGTCGGGGCCGCGACGTGGCTGTGGCTGAGCCCGACGCCAGCCGCATTGAACGCGCAGGACCGCGGCGGAGTCGTGCGGGGTCAGGTCGTGGACAGCGCGGGCGCGCCCGTTGCCGATGCCCACGTGAGCATTGCCCAGGCGCGACGGCTCACACGAACGGATAGCGCGGGGACTTTTCAGATCGCGCGTCTCTCCGATGACAGCGTCGAGGTACTCGTGCGGCGAATCGGCTACAAGCCGCGGAAGGTGATTGCCTTCCCGCACGACGCGACTGGACGGCTGCGCGTGGTCCTCGAGCAGGATCCGGCGCTTCTCGAAGGGGTCGAAGTGACGGCGGAGGTGGAACGGCTGCGCACGGGTATCGAGGATTTCTACCGGCGCCAGGCACTCGGCGTCGGCACCTATTTCACGCGCGCCGATTTCGTCAGCCACAACACGCTGCGCGCCAGCGATGTGCTGCGCAACGCCCCCGGGATCCGCTTCATTCGCATCGCTGGCGGCATGGGCATCCGGTTCAACTCCAGCGCGATCATTCGCCGCGACTGCACGCCGATGATCTGGCTGGACGGACAGCGCGCGCCCGGTCTCGAGATCGACGACGTCCCCGCCAGCGACATCGAGGGAATAGAGCTGTACAAAGGCCCGTCCACGACGCCCATGCAGTTCTCGCAGTACTCGTCCAGCTCCACGTGCGGGACGATCGTGATCTGGACGCGAATTCCGGGAAGCTGAGCGTCTCCTCGCAGCGGAAACCGATCGTAAGCGCGCCCGCCCTTCCCCAACACGATGCAGTTACGCAGTGATCTAGCGGGAAACGGAATTCGCGCGCACAACGACTTCCCTGGCTCCAGCGGGAACATCCACTCGCGATTCGAGTCCGCCGGGCCAGCTCACCAGCACCGCGACTGGTTCAGAAGCTTTCCCGAGCACCTGTACGGCGCCATTCTGCGACCAGTATCCGCTCCCTGCCTGCACCTCGCGGATCGGACCCATGC
>JBOHTL010000195.1:0-3800 GCA_050733735.1 Gemmatimonadaceae bacterium | reverse complement strand
CTCATGATCTGCTCGCGCGCCGCAGATCTGATATCGAAGGCGGAGACCACGGCACCAAGACGGCGTGCCGTCGCGATGGCCTGCAGGCCGGCAACCCCCGCGCCGATCACGAATACGCGCGCCGGCTGGATGTTGCCCGCGGCGGTGGTGAGCATCGGGAGCAGCTTGCTGAGCGCGCCTGCACCGAGAAGCACGGCCTTGTATCCCGCGACGGTCGCCTGCGACGACAGCACGTCCATGCTCTGCGCCCGCGTGATGCGCGGCACCAGCTCGAGCGCGAGCGCGTTGACGCCACGTGCCGCCAGCGTCGCGGCAACGGGGGCATGCTGTCCGGGACGCAGCAGTGAGATGAGTGTGGCGCCGGACTCGAAGAGAGCGATCTCGCTCTCGGCCGGGGGTAGAACCTTGACCAGTACGTTTGAACCGCTCGCGGCTTCGGCCGTGCCGGCGGCAACGCGCGCACCCTGGGCGGTGTACGCGGCATCCGGAAAGCCCGCGTTTTCGCCGGCTCCCCGCTGCACCACGACGTCGACCTTCGCTTTCACCAACCGACCGGCGCTTTCCGGCGACAGCGCCACACGATTTTCCCGCGCGGCGTTTTCCCTCAGTACAGCGACTTGCATCAGGTTGAGATGGATGGAAGCGAAGGCGTGCGATCCGCGGCCGCTGCGGGGGCCGGCGAGCCGGGCTTCATGTTATTCGCCGCCAACTGGCGTTTCAACGTAAGGAGTCGCCGTATCGCGGCGATACCGGCAGCAGGCCCGACAGCCAGGAGGGGGAAAGCCCACTGCCAGCCGACGGCATCGACGACGGGCGGCACGAGCTGAATGGTGACGGTGGTCAGGAGAAATCCGAGCGACGTCTGCACCATGAGCGCCGTTCCGACGGCGTGCGACGGGACGCTTTCCGTCACGAGCACGCTGAACTGGGCACTGTCGGCGATCACGAAGAACCCCCAGGCCAGTGCGATCGGTGCCAGAATCCACCACGACGCGCCAAAAGTGAAACCGATCAGCAGCGAGCACGCCGCGCTCGCGGCCATCGCGATCATCACGAGTCGTTCACGACCGATCCGATCGGCGACCAGGCCACCCCAGATGCAACCGAATCCGCCGATTGCGATCGTGCCGAATGCCAGCACCGACACCAGTGGTGCGTCGCCGGCGTCGGCGCCTGCATGAGCGACTGCACTCGCCGCAATGAAGGCCGGAATCCACGCCCAGTAGCTGTACAGCTCGAACATGTGCCCCAGGTACCCGCCGGTCGAAAGACGCCACTGACGCTCGCGAACGACCGTCCCGACGAGCGACCAGGTGAAGGGGCGGGGCGGGAAGGGAAATGGCCCATCGCGATAGCCGGCCCACACCAGCACGGCCGCGAGAACCGCGCTCACCGATCCGGCGAGAATGATCGTGTCCACGGTGGCGCCGGGAATCGCGTGCACGAGGTATGGGGTCGCCTTCCCCACGGTGAGCGCTCCCACGATCGTGCCGACGGCCAGGCCGCGCCGCGCCTTGAACCAGGTGGCGATCATTTTCATCGCCGGCGGATACACGCCGGCGAGACAGAATCCGCAGAGAAAGCGCGTTACGACCGCCGCCGGGAACCCCGCAACCCCCAGCAGCGCAGCGTTCGCCGCGGCGCCGAGCACCGCTGCAAATGAGAACAACACCCGAGACGCGATGATATCCGCCAGGTTGAGCACGGCAACGAACGCGGTACCGGCGACGAACCCAAGCTGTACTGAGGTGGTCAGCCAGCCCACCTGTGACGCGGACAGCGCCCAGCGTTCCTGCAGTTGAGGCGCCACGGCGCTCCCGGCGAACCAGAGTGACATACCGAGCAGTTCGGCGAGCCCGAGGAGCCCGAGCATGCGCCAGCGACGCGGATCGGAATCGACGATAACTTCCGGAGCAGACGCGACAGTGCCCGACGCGCTCACGGCAACCTGGACCTGGTGTTTGGTGTCTTAATGCTCACGCGATTCGCGATTCCTTCCCCTCTTACTGACACGCATGCGTAGACCGTTTGTCGCCCTCGCCGGATTGCTCGTCATCTCTGCGCAGGCGATCGCGCAACAGCGCCCCAATCCCCTGAAGCTCGCGCCGCGTCCGACGTCTCCGGCCATTACCGCCGCGGACGTAATGACGCGGGTATATGTCTTCGCGGACGACTCAATGATGGGCCGTCAGACCGGCACCGTCTACCACGACAAGGGCACCAACTACATCGCGCGAGAGCTCGCGCGCCTCGGACTGCAGCCGGCTGGCGACAGCGGCACCTGGTTCCAGCGGCTTCCAATCGTAAACCACGATCTGGCGTCGAGCACACGGCTGAAGGTGGACGGCCGCGAGTTCCAGCCCGGTCGCGATTTCCTCCTGCGTGATGCCGTGGATTTTGGGGCGCGCGGCAAGGCGCTGACAGACAATCCCGTGGTGTATGGCGGTGCATTTGGCGAGGAAGGCGGAATGATCTCGCCGGAGCTGGCAGCGGGCAAGGTTGTCGTGTTCTCGCTGCCGACCGGATGGTCGGCCAACCGTGGTCTTCTGACGCAGCGGTACCTCGGCGCGGCCGCGATCGTCGTCGCGAGTCTGGACTCCATCCCGCAGGAGATGCGGACGGATCTGCAGCTGCCGTCGAAGACCATGGCGGGAGTGACGCCCCGACTCGAGGTCCCGAACTATTTCTACACGTCGCGCGCGGTCGCGGAAGCGCTGCTTGGCGCCCCGATGTCGTCGCTGTCGGTTGGTACGCCGGGGAAAACGGTGAGCGCCACCGTGGAGTACACGGAGAGCCCCGCTCCTGGCGCTCGCAATGTGATCGCGGTGCTGCCGGGAAGCGACCCGAAGCTCCGTGGCCAATACGTTTCCATTGGCGCACACAGCGACCACGACGGCATCGTGGCCCCTGTCGATCATGATTCGCTGTACGCGTTTTATCATGTGGTCCGCCCCAACGGCGCCGATGACGGCGATAAGGAAGCGACGGCCGAGGACCTGCCCAAGGTGCGCGCTCTCCTCGACAGTCTGCGCAGGAGCCGGCAGGCGCGCCGCGACTCGATCATGAATGGCGCGGACGACGACGCATCCGGATCGATGGGACTGCTGGAGGTCGCGGAGGCGTTCGCGACCGCACGCGAGAAACCGAAGCGGTCGATCCTCTTCATCTGGCACGTCGCTGAAGAACAGGGGATGGTCGGTTCACGGTACTTCACCGACAATCCGACCGTGCCGCGCGATTCCATCGTCGCGAACATCAACATCGACATGATCGGACGCGGCGGTGCCGCGGACGTCGCCGGTGGCGGTCCGGGTTATCTCCAGCTCATCGGCTCGCGGCGCCTGTCGCCGGAGCTGGGCGACATTGTGGAAGCCGAGGGAGCCAAGTTCACACCGGCGTTCCGCTTCGACTACCAGTTCGACGCCAACGGGCATCCGCAGCAGTTCTACTGCCGCAGCGACCATTACATGTACGCTCGATATGGAATTCCCGTCGTGTTCATGTCCACGGGCGGCCACGCCGAGTACCACCAGGTGACCGACGAGCCGCAGTACCTGGATTACGATCAGCTCGCGCGCGTCTCACGGCTGGTGTACAACACGGCAAAGGTGGTCGGAGATCTCGATCACCGGCTCGCGGTCTCAGGCGAGAAGCCGGATCCGAACGGACGCTGCGTGCAGTAGCGGATCTCGGCCCCGCCGCAACCACGCGGCGGGTGGGTTGAGCTGCGCGCAACCGTGTCATGGCGCGCTCGCTCACCTTCGGTTCTCGGCGGCGCTTCGCGCCGGTGTGCTAAAACC
>JBOHTL010000194.1:0-6086 GCA_050733735.1 Gemmatimonadaceae bacterium | reverse complement strand
GCGCCAACACAGAATCCGCAGGGAACACAGTCCGCCGCTGCGCGCCTAACGGGATTACCTGTCGACGCCGTCACGGTGCACGTCACGAACCTCGGTTGCGGGTGGGGACGGCGCAGCCGCACCGACTTCGTCGAGGACGCGGTGGAGACGTCCATGAAAGTCGGCGCGCCCGTGCAGGTGCTGTGGACGCGCGAAGAAGACATGCAGCATGACTTCTATCGTCCCGCGGCGCATCTCCGTCTCGAGGGAGGCGTCGACGCCGACGGAAAGGCCGTCGCGCTGCGCGCGCGTGTGGTGGCCCAGGGAATTTCCGGCGGGCGTGGTGCCGTCGACGGGCCCGCCGTCGCGGGAATCGCGGACATGCAGTATGGCATCCCGAACGTCCGCGTCGATTACATGCGCGCGACGCTTCCCGTCCCTGTGGGCTACTGGCGATCGGTTGGACCGTCGCAGAACACGTTCGCGCTCGAGAGCTTCATCGACGAGATGGCGCATGCGGCGGGACGCGATCCCTTCGAGTTCCGTCGCGAGATGCTGACCGTTCATCCGCGCCTCCAACACGTTCTCGAAGTTGCGGCCGAACGCTCGGGGTGGGGCAACCCGCTCCAGGCGGGACGCGCGCGCGGCATCGCGGTGGTCGAGGACAAGGGCGGACTCGTGGCCCAGGTCGCCGAGGTATCGCTCGAGGACGGCCGGATCCGCGTGCACAAAGTGACGTGCGCCGCGGACTGCGGACAGATCATCCATCCGGGAATCGTGGAAGCGCAGATGTCCGGCTCGATCGCCGCCGGTCTCACGGCGGCGCTGTACGGCGAGATCACGATCGAGAATGGCCGCGTGAAACAGGGAAACTTCAACGACTACCAGATGCTCCGGATGCGCGAGATGCCGGAGATCGATGTGCACATCGTGATCAATCACGAGGAGCCCGGCGGCGTCGGCGAGCCGGGCGTTCCCCCCATCGCGCCCGCGGTCGCCAATGCGCTTTTCGCGCTCACCGGAAAGCGCATTCGTCGGCTGCCCATCCGAACCGAGGAGCTCGCACCTGGATCCAGGGAGTAACACCACGGAGGACAGCGGGGAACACGACCTGAAAGAGCCGTTGCAGCTCCGCGCGACGGCGCATCGCGTGCGGATGGCGGCGCGCGCGGCAGGATTGTCGGACGATGCCGTCCGACGCGGCGTGCGGATCGCGAGACTCACGCCGTCACCGGTCGAGTGGCGCCGTTGGTTGTCGGCGACGCTTGCGTTCCTCGGCGCCACGCTGCTGCTCGCGGCCGTCGTCATGTTCGTGGCGTACAACTGGTCGCGCATCGGACGCTTCGGGAAGTTCGCCTTGCTCGAGATCGCGATCGTTGCCGTGACCCTGATCGCGTGGAGAAAGCTGCCGAAGCTCACGGGCCAGATATCGCTTTTCTCGGCGTCGGTGCTCGTCGGTCCGCTGCTGGTGATCTACGGGCAAACGTATCAAACCGGCGCGGACCCGTACGGTCTCTTTCTTACGTGGGCTCTGCTGACCGTGCCGTGGGCGATCGTCGCGCGGTTCGGCGCAAACTGGATATTGGTCCTGCTGCTGATCGACGTCGCTCTGGGACTGTATTTCGCCCAGATCCTCGCGCCACGATCGACAGAGCAGGCGCTCGTCTATCCACTGCTCGTCGCCGCGATCCATGCGGTCGCCGCGGTTCTCTGGGAGGCTCAGCTCGAGCGCAAGCCGCCGTTGATCCCCGAGCCGTGGGCGCTGCGGGTCATCGCGTTCGTCGGATTGGTCGCGCTTTTTTTCCCGGCGGCCTACTTCGTCATGGAAGACAGCGACGCCGGGCTGCCCGGCATCGTCGGCCTCGTGGCACTCGTCGCAGCGGTGCTGGGATGCATCCGGTACTACTCGCGTACGCGCAGCGATCGATTCATATGGACTCTCGCCGGCGTCGCCGGGATGGGACTGCTCACCGTTGTTGCGGCTCGTCTGGTCTTCGATCTCCTTGACCTCGAGGAGCTCGGTCTGTTCGTGATGGCCGCCGTCGTCGTCTGGCAGATCACCTACGGCGTGAAGCTGTATCGGAAGGCGCGTGCGTCGTAGCGTCGCGGACGTGCTCGCGCGACTCAAGTCGGAAGGTCTCGCGACAGATGCCGCGGACGCTCCAGCGCGCGCGGCGCTCGACGATGAACTGCGCGATTACCTGCCCTGGTATGTCCGCGCGGCCGTCGGGCTCGGCGCGTGGCTCGCGACTGCGTTCTTCCTCGGCTTCCTGCTCTTCTTTCTCGACCTGGATGAAAGCCTCCCTCGGATCGGCACCGGGCTGGCATTTCTGGTGTTTGCCGTCTGGCAGCGGCCGCGCACCACGTCGGAGTTTCTGCGTCATGCCGCCGTCGCCGTCAGTCTGGCGGGGTTTGGCCTGGTGATCGCCGGCATGTGGGAGGAGCTCGATTCGCGGGTCACGTCGGCGATCGTGGTGGTCATGTCGACGGCCCTGATCCGGCTGATGCCCGACCGTGCGTTTCGCTTTTTCGCAGCGCTCGCCATGACGATCGCGATCTACCTGCTGATCATGGATGAGCGTTCGCTGCGCGGCTTCGAGCTCGCCACGCTGGTGACCGTCATGCTGGCGGGCCTCGTCTGGAGATGGCGGCTCGACGAGCGCTCGAACGACGTCGACGAGATGCTTCGGCCGGTGGGCTACGCATTGATCGTCGCGCTCTTCGGCGCTTTGCTTGTCGGCATGTCCACGCATCTCGGACGGCTCTCCTTCGACACGGGTCGCTGGCTCGTGGTCGGACGTCTCACGACCATTGGCATCACCGTCGCGCTGGTCGCCCTGGTCTGGAAAATCATCGATGAGCAGGGCCAGTCGTTCAACACCGGCTCTTCCGTCGCAGCGCTCCTCGGAGTCGTCGCGCTTGGAGCCAGCACGATGTCGACGCCCGGCATCATCGGCGGGGCGGCCGTGCTGACACTGGCCTTCGATCGACGCGACAAGGTGCTGCTCGGCATGGCCGTGGTGTTCCTGCTGTGTTTCGGATCTGTCTACTACTACAGCCTCCACCTGACACTGCTCGAAAAGTCGGGCGTCCTCGCCGGCAGCGGCGCCCTGCTGCTCGCCATTCGTCATCGGCTGGCGCGCGCATGATGCGGACGACGGTGTTCCTCTTCGGCGGGCTCGGGCTCGTCCTCGGCGCGGTGAACTTCGCGATCGTCGACAAGGAACGGCTGTTGCGGAACGGCACGACGATGCTCGTCGAGCTCGCACCGGTC
Source organism: Gemmatimonadaceae bacterium (assembly GCA_050733735.1). GTDB lineage: Bacteria > Gemmatimonadota > Gemmatimonadetes > Gemmatimonadales > Gemmatimonadaceae > DASPMP01. The sequence goes on along the minus strand of JBOHTL010000194.1, from coordinate 2,833 downwards.
GATCCGCGGTCGCTCCTCGGGGGCGATTACATGCGGCTCGACTACGCGATGGCGCGTCGCACCGAAGTTGGCGCCGGCTACGGCTGGCCGCGGAACGGCCGGATGGTCGTCACACTCGACGAACGCGGGGTCGCTCAGTTCGCGCGCCGGTACGAGGGCGGGACCCTCGCGCCTCGCGAGCATCTGCTGCAGTACCGCATTCGTGGCAACAGGAGAATGCGCATCGGCAGCGACGCATTTTTCTTCGAGGAAGGAACCGGGGCTCGTTACACCGATGCCCGATACGGGGAGCTGCGCGTCGATGTGGGCGGCGAGTCCGTTCTCGTGGGTTTGCGCGACGGGGAATTGCGACCGTTGCGTTGAAGGACCATAATCGAGACATGCGGACGATTGCCGTATGTGTCGCCCTTCTTCTCGCGTCGCGCGCCGCGGCCGCGCAGGACCGCACCGGCGTCGTGCGAGGGACAGTCGTGTCGGAACAGACGGACGAGCCTCTGCCCTTCAGCATCGTCTTCATCGAGACCCTGGGCCGGGAGCGCTTCACGGATGATTCCGGCCGATTCGTGTTCGGCGAGTTGCCTCCCGGCGCGCATCGCATCGGCGTCCGCAGGCTCGGTTTTCAGCCCGCTCATGTGGACATGTACGCGCGAGCAGGATCGCATGATACAGTGCGTGTCCGCATGGCACCCATCGCCGTGCGGCTCGCCGACATCGTCGTGCGCGAGCATCCGCCCTGCACCCAGCCAGGGCTCCCGGCTGGGGACGCTGACGCCACGCTGCGCACTGTACTGTCTCAACTGATGATGAACGCCGAACAGTATTGGGTGCTGCTCCGAACGCACCCGTTCACGTATGTGGTGCGCTCGGTGACGTCCAGGAAGCTGAGCAAGGGCGACTCCATCGCCATCGACGGGGCGCGGATGTTCGCGATCGATCCGGGCCAGGCCGAGGCATACCAACCGGGCAGGATCGTGAAACGCCGGGGTCGCGCATATTTCTTTCGCATTCCCGGTTTGGGCGACTTCGCGGACTCCGCCTTCATCGCGTCGCACTGCTTCCACTACGCCGGACTCGAGGGACTGAACGAGCTCGATCTCATTCGCATCGACGTCCTCGCGGCCGAATCGATCGATGGAGCCGATGTGAACGGTTCGATCTACCTGGATCCGGCGAACTTCCAGATTCGCCGCAGCGTGCTGCGGTTGTCGCGCCCCTTGCGACAGGTGCCGGACGTCGTTGAGATGGAAGTGGCGACGGACTACGTGGAGGCGGTGCCGTCCATTCCCGTCATCGGCAACGTCGCGTCCGTGCAAAAAATGAAGCCATCTCGCCGCAGGGATTACACCGTGGGTTTCGAGCACCAGCGACTCGTCGGCATCGAGTGGAAGCGCGGACAACCGGGAGAGAACCAACCCCGCTAGCGGGCTACAGCGCGTCGGCGATCGCCGCGATTTCCTCCGCCTCGCGCCACGCCGCTTCGAGAAGCGCCAGCTCTCCTTCAAGCGCTCTTTGCTCGGTGCTCTCGTGCAGCGCCATCTCGAGGGCGAGGCGTTGGGGGCGCGGAAGCCGATACAGCGGTCCCATTCGCATCGGCTCCTTGTTCGCGAAGAAACGGCCATGCTCGTCGCGTTTGAGCGGATCGGTCAACCACTCGCCGCGCTGAAACGACGTCCACTGTCGCTCGAAGTCTTCGGCGAAAGGAATGGACGCGCGCGCGATTTGCGCCGCGGCGGTTTCGGCGTTTCCCGCATCGGCGACCAGCGACGACGCGATGCTCACGGTGCCGGGCCCTGCGCCGAGACCGTTCACTCGAGCCAGGAGAGCGCCGAGTGCGCGACGCGCGCGATCGCCTGTGAGCTCCTGCCTCCCGTAGGAGTGTTTCAGCACGAAACGAAAGGGATCGCCGCCGTCATGACCGAGCAGCTTCACGTGCTGCATGTCGGCGCCGACCACTCGCAGCACCTTGCCATCCTCGCCAATCACGCGCGTGGCCTTCCAGCGTCCCAATCCGCCGAGGCCGACCATCATTGCGATGTAGGCAGGGATCAGGACGAATGGCGCGGCGACTGCCATCGATGCAGCGAGCGGAGCACCCGCGACGACGGCGGCCGTCGCGACCGCAGTTCCACCGCCAGCAAGAAGCACGGAACGACGAAGCCGCTGCAGGAACACGCGACCATAGCGCCAGGCCGCGAGCTCCGGCCGAAGAGCGGGTCCGATGCGAACGAGCTCGGTCCCTTCCTTCAGCCTCGCGAGACCGATGTTGTCGGTCTGCGCGCGCAGTTTCTGGCCGCGGAAAAGGCGCTCCGCGGCTTCGACCGCTTCCCAGCGTTCCTCGAATGGCGTGAGGTTCCAGCGCTGGCAGCGCGGGCAGATCACCCAGAGCCGACCCTTGTCCGCATCGAACGCGAGGTGCCTGCCGATCGGAAAGGGTTCTACGGCCTCGTTGGTGCCGAGCTCGCCCTTGCAGAAAATGCAATGCGAGTACATCGCTCAGTCTCTTCGCGGTCCCCGGGTCAGCGGACGGCGCAGCGCCCGTGCACGGAAAATCGACGCCGCAACCACGACCAGACAGAGCGCGGACACGAGCCACGACGCGACGGCCAGGGTGTTCTGACCGTGCGCGTCGAGAAAGTATCCTAACGCTCCGATCGCCGTTGCCAGCAGGGTGAAGACGAGCTGCTGCGCGGCGGAATAGAGGAGCAGCGCGCTTTCACGCAGGCCCGCGACGTGGATCTGCGTTTCGCCGCGATTCGCCCGTTCGAGAAAGCGATTGGCACGATCCGGAATCGCGATCGCCGACAGCGCCATCTCCCGCACGGCGTTCCTGATC
>JBOHTL010000193.1:0-4171 GCA_050733735.1 Gemmatimonadaceae bacterium | reverse complement strand
GAGAAGCGCTGCATGTCGGCCAGCGCGCGCTCCGCGATCTCTTCGCGTTTGGCGCGCTTGTCCTTCACGACCCGCGGCAACGGCTCGACGAGCCCGAAATTGGCGTTCATCGGCTGGAAGTGGCGCGGATCGGCCTCGTTGCGATGCCGGTAGAGCGCGCCCAACATCGTCGTCGGAGGAGGCACCATGGGGTCGAGCCCGTGGAGCACGCGTGACAGATTCGCGGCGGCGAGCAGGCCTGTCGCCGTGCTCTCGGTGTATCCCTCGACGCCGGTGAGCTGACCCGCGAAGAGGACGCGCGCGTCGTCGCGCAGGGAAAGATGCGGTGTGAGCGACGCCGGGGAATTGATGTACGAGTTGCGATGAATGGACCCGAAGCGCAGGAACTCCGCATCCTGGAGACCGGGAATCGTTCGAAACACTCGCTGCTGCTCGGGATACCGGAGGCGCGTCTGGAACCCGACGATGTTCCACATCTGGCCGGCTCTGTCTTCCATGCGCAGCTGAACGACGGCGTACGGTCGCTGCCCCCCCCCCGAGCGCGGATCGCGGAGTCCCACGGGCTTCATCGGCCCGAAGCGCAGGGTGTCGCGTCCTCGACGCGCCATCTCCTCGACGGGCATGCACCCTTCGAAGTACGGCACCGCGTCGAAGTCGTGCGCGCTGGCGCGGTCGGCCGACGTCAGCGCGTCGATGAACGCTTCGTACTGCTCGCGCGACATCGGGCAGTTGAGATACGCGCCTTCGGTCTCGTCGGGCATCGTTTCCCTGTCGTAACGCGACGCACGGAACACGACGCTGTCGTCGATGGACTCCCGTGACACGATCGGCGCGATCGCGTCATAGAAGGCCAGCGATTCCACGCCGAGGCGCTCTCGAATGGCCGCCGCCAGCGCGTCGGAAGTCAGTGGGCCTGTGGCAACGAGGCCCGGTGACGGAATCTCGGTCACCTCTCCGCGCACGACGGTGACGTTCGGATGCGCCGTGACGCGCTCGTGAACGTGCCGGGAGAACAGCTCGCGATCCACGGTGAGTGCCGACCCGCCCGGGACCCTCGCCTGATCCGCGGCCTCGAGCACGATCGAACCGAGGATGCGCATCTCGGCCTTGAGGAGACCGTGCGCGTTGGTGGTTTCTGTGCTCTTGAAGGTGTTGGAGCAGACGAGCTCCGCGAGCCGGTCGGTCTTGTGGGCCGGTGTCCCGCGAATGCCACGCATTTCGTGGAGGATGACCCCATGGCCACGCTCCGCGAGCTGGATGGCGGCTTCGGAGCCCGCCAAGCCTCCCCCCACCACGTGAATGGCTCCGGAGTGCATGGCAAAGAGTATAGCTGTCGGACAGCGGGTTGACGGTGCGCAGCAGAAAGTCGTCAATGAAACGAGCCGCTTCAGCCAACGATCCCGGGATGACAGCATTGAATGCACGATGGAGGCTTGGTCTGGCCGATCTCGCGGTGGCGACGGCTGCGCTGGCCTTCCTGGCCGTCAAGTACCGCCTGATCTCGTCCGTGAACGTCAATTGGGACGAATTTCAGTTTCTCACCCGTGTCTACGAGTTTCAGCGCGGTGAGCTGACCACGGCCTTCCAGACCTTTCACGTACACTTCTTTCAGTGGCTGGTTGGAGTGCGCGGCACCGAAGTCGATCAGATCGTCGCTGGCCGACATGTCGTCTACGCGCTGCGCCTGGCCAGCGTCATCCTGGTCTTTCTCCTCGGTTCGCGCCTCGCGAGCCGTTCCGGCGCGCTCGTCGCAGTGCTGGGAACGCTCACATTCTCCTACCTGGTTCGTCACGGCGAAGCGTTTCGAGCCGACCCTGTGATCGCTTTCTTGATTCTGCTCGCCGCTACTTTGCTCGTTTGGAGAATGGACAGCGTCACCGCCGTCCTCGTCGCCGCCGTCGCGGTCGCGTTGGCCGCCAGTATCTCCATAAAAACGGCGCTTTTCGGGCCGACGCTGTTGTGCGTACTCGCGGTGATGTGCTGGAGCGTCGAGGCCGACGCACGTCGGCGTCGCGTGCGACACGCCTTCGCCTTCGCGACTACCTCGGCGTTCACCTATGGAATCTTCTACCTGGCCCATGCGACGGCGACGTCGGGTTCTCCAGGCGAGGTCCTGCAGCGGGCGGCCGCCACGGGCAGCGGAATGCTGGGAAACGCCCAGATGGGCATCTTCGCACGCACGCTGCGCTGGGACTGGCCATTCTGGATTCTCTGCGCGGGGGGTGCAAGCGTCGCCATTTTCGACGTCTTTCGGTACCGCGACAATGCAGCGCGCCGAGTCCGCGCGCTGCTACTGCTCTCGCTCCTGCTCCCGCTGATCAGTCTCGATCTCTATCGCAACACGTTTCAATACTTCTACGCGATGATCGTTCCCGTGGCAGCGCTTGCCGCTGCGTACGCCATCACACGTGTCGAGCATGTGGCGGGGCCTCGATGGCACGCGGTCGTCGTGCTTGTGCCCGCACTGGTCCTGGCAGCGCGAGGCGCGCAGGCTCTCCGCGCGGTCGGTTCGGACGAAAGCGAAGCGCAACGCGCCGTTCTGACAGCTGTGCACACGATATTTCCGGAACCGGTGCCGTATCTGGATCGCTGCGGCATGGTCTCCTCGTTTCCGAGCGCGAACATGTTCATGAGCACGTACGTGACACGCGCCTATCGGCGGCGCGGCGTCCTGGTCATGCCGGAGATTGTGGCGTCGAGACAGCCGAAATTTCTCTTGGCCAACGTGATGGGGCTGGAGCTCGACAAGCCGTGGGCGGCCGTCATGGCGTCCGGGCACCGCCTCCTGCGCGAGGACTTTGAGTTCCTTCAGAATAATTTTGTGCATCATTGGGGGCCGATCTGGGTTCCCGGCAAGCGCGTGACGCTTCGCGAGGGGGTACCGGTGCGGGTATCGATCGTGGTCGGAGGCACGTACACCGTCGAGTCGGCAGCGTCTGTGAGCATCGACGGGACCAGCTACTCTCCAGGTGCCGTCGCGCAACTCGCGGCGGCAACGCATGTCGTGAGAGGAAGCGGTACGCTGACGCTCCGGTCCGGCGCACGTCTTTCGTATCCCGCGGTGACTCTGCCGGTTCAGCCTTTGTTCATGCCGCTCTAGAGAGGACTCTAGCCGGCCAGCGCTTCCGCCGCCTCCGCTCCATCGACCGTCGGCACGTCCCACTCATTTCCGCACTTGAGACATTTCCGATAGTCTCCGCGCGCCTTCGTCGACTTCATCTCCGCGCCCACGAATCCACACTCCGGGCATTTCTCGTTGACCGGCTTGTTCCACGCCACGAAATCGCAGGTGTCGTTCGAGCAGGCATAGAAGGCCGTCCCGCGCTTGCGTGAGCGACGCTCGACCAGCTCGCCGCCGTCCTTCGGGCAGAAGACCCCGGTCGGCATCGACTTCGTCCCGCGGCACTTCGGGAACGTGGAGCAGCCCAGAAACGTTCCGCTGCGTCCCTGGCGCACGACCATCGGTGCGCCGCAGACGTGGCAGGGAATGTCGGTCATCACCGGCTTCGCTTTCTCGCCTTTGATCGGGCGCGTGTACTTGCATTTCTTCGGATGGTTCTCGCAGGCGAGGAAGGGGCCGAAGAATCCGCCTCGCGGCTCGAGCTTGCCACCGCACTCTGGGCAGCGCTCCTTTTCGATCGCCGAGAGATCGTGTGCGACGGCGATGAGCGCGGGCGCGTCCACCTTGTCGAGGCGCTTCGCGAACGGTCCGTAGAAATCCTTCAGCACGCGTTCCCAGTCGAGATCACCCGACTCGATCTTGTCGAGCTCACCCTCCATCTCCGACGTGAAGCCGACATTGAAGACGTCGGGGAACTGCTTGACCATCACTTTCTCGACCGTCTCGCCAAGCTCTGTGGGGAAGAATCGCTTGTTCAGGAGCTCCACGTAGCGCCGGTCCGAGAGCACCGAGATGATCGACGCGTACGTCGACGGCCGACCGATGCCGAGGCGCTCGAGCTCCTTGACGAGTGACGCTTCGGAGAATCGCGGCGGCGGCTCGGTGAAATGCTGCGTAGGTGTGATGCCCTTGCACGGCACCGACTCGCCTTTCTCGACGATCGGCAACGGCTGCTCGTCCTCGAGCGCCTTGTGTTCACCCTCCTCATGGGCTTCCCGATAGAGGGCAAGGAAACCCTGGAACTTCACGACGCTGCCGGTCGCCCGGAAC
>JBOHTL010000192.1:0-3890 GCA_050733735.1 Gemmatimonadaceae bacterium | reverse complement strand
GCTCCCGCTCGACGTGCACCTCATGGTCGTCCAGCCGGAGAAGTACTTCGACGACTTTGCGGCCGCGGGAGCGACGAGTCTCACCATCCACGTCGAGGTCGCCCCGCATCTGCACCGCCAGGTGCAGCGCATTCGCGAAGTGGGATGCTCGCCGGGCGTCGCGCTGAATCCCTCCACAGGACTGGAGACGGTGCGGGAGGTCGTTTCCGACATCGATCTGCTGCTGGTGATGACGGTGAATCCCGGCTTCGGCGGGCAGAGCTTCATCGAGAACACTCTGTCCAAGGTCGCGCGCGCGCGCGACATGCTCGATGCCGCGCGATCGGGCGCCACCCTCGAAGTGGACGGCGGCATCAACGGCGAGACGATCGCGCAGGCGCACGACGCCGGCGCGGACACGTTCGTCGCGGGAAACGCGATCTTCACCGCCCGGGATCCCCGCGCGGAGATTGCCAACCTGCGCGCGGCATGCGCGGCGCGGGTCTGACGCCGTGACCGCGCGCCAGCAGTGGATGGTGGTCGGGGGCGTGCTCGCCCTCGTGGCCCTCGTGGTCACCGCCGGCGCGTACACGATGCGCGACCAGCTCTTTCCGGTCGAAGTCGGATCGCAAGCGCCGTACTTCCGCGCCGTAACGCTCGACGGCACGCACCGGACGAAGACGCTCGACGACTACCGCGGCAAGGTCGTCGTCCTCAACGTCTGGGCGACCTGGTGTCCGCCGTGCATCTACGAGATGCCGAGCTTCGAGCGGCTGCGCCAGGCGGTGACGGACACGAATCTGCGCATCGTCGCGGTCAGCGTCGACGAGTTCGTCGGCGGGGACTCGGTGCTCGCCTTCGCGCGCGGTCTGGGCGTCACGTTCGAGATTCTGCACGACTCCTCGCGCACGATCGATCGCGCGTATCAGATCACTGGGTATCCGGAAACGTTCATCATTGCGCGCGACGGCACGATCCGGAAGAAATGGATCGGTCCGGCCGACTGGTCGTCGACGGAGAACATCGCGCTGGTGCGGGGGCTGCTGCGTCAATGATCCGGGTGCCTCGTCCTTCCCTGCCGTGGCGCAGACGCCTCGTCGCCGCCTTCACGGACCGGCTCGCGCTCAAGGCCTCCGCGGTGCTGCTGGCCATCGTGCTCTGGTTCGTCGTCGGCGCGCGCGAGCCGCGCGAGGAGTACGCGCCGGTGCAGTTCGCGCCGCGCCTGGACAGCACACTCGTCCTGCGCGATCCGCCGCCACCCATTCGCGCGCACGTCATCGGCCGGCCGAGCGAGATCCTGAAGCTCGCCACCGAGCCGCTGGTCATCCGGCGGCAGATATCCGGGGACGCGCCTGACACGCTGGCGCTGACGCTGCGGCCGAGCGATGTCGAGGTTCCTCCAGGCGCCGACGTCATCGTCCGCGAAGTGTATCCGCAGTCACTGACGCTGCACTTCGAGCCGCGATCGTCGCGCCGCGTGCCGGTCCGCTCGTCCATCATGGCGCGCGTGCCGCCGGAGCTCTCCTCCGAGATCGCGGTGCAGCTCGAGCCCGACACCGTGACGGTGCTCGGCCCGCGACGCGCCGTGGCGGGGATCGACTTCGTGCGAACGGTGGTCGACAGCATCCTCGTGGACACGCTGCCGCATCTGGTGGATCTCGACACGGCGGGACTGGGCGCCACGGTGCGACCGTCACAGGTCAAGGCGCGGTTCGTCCGGCGGCGGCCTCCTCCCGCACCGACGCCTCCGACGTGACGCGCGTGCTCGGGATCGAGACGTCCTGCGACGAGACCTCTGTCGCGGTGCTGGACGGCCCGGGTGACCACGCCACGATGCGATCGCTGGTCATTCTCTCGCAGGACGTGCATCGCGTGTTCGGAGGCGTCGTGCCCGAGCTGGCGTCGCGCGCTCACCTCACCGCCATCGAGCCGGTCATGCGCCAGGCGCTGCGCGAGGCGGACGCGGACCTCGCGACCATCGACGCCGTTGCGGTCACGATCGGGCCCGGACTCGTTGGCGCGCTCCTGGTTGGCGTCAGCTTCGGCAAGGCGCTCGCCGCCGCGCTGGATCGTTCCGTCGTCGGTGTGCACCACATGGAAGGACATCTCTTCGCGACCTCGCTGGAGCACCGCGACGCTGTTCCACCGTTCACCGCTCTGCTGGTGTCGGGCGGCCACACCTTGCTCATCGACGCGGAAGAATGGGGACGCTACCGTCTGCTCGGACGCACGCGCGACGATGCCGCGGGCGAAGCGTTCGACAAGGTGGCGAAGCTTCTCGGGCTGCCGTATCCCGGCGGACCGCACCTCGAGCGGCTCGCGCGCGCGGCCACCGGCGCGAGCAACGGTCCGCGGTTCGCCCGGCCGATGGTGCGACGGGATCAGCGACCGGGAGAACCCGACTACCTGGATTTCTCCTTCAGCGGGTTGAAGACCGCCGTGCTGAATGAAGTTCGCGCCGGCACGACAGAGCCGGCGAACGTCGCCAAGGCATTCCAGGAAGCGGTGGTCGATACGCTCGTCGAGAAGACCGCACGGGCGGTCGCACAGTACAAACGGCAGCGTGTGGTGCTCGGCGGCGGAGTGGCGGGCAACGCGGCACTCGTGAACGCGATGCGCCAGCGCATGGCAACGATGGGCGCGGACGTTTATGCTCCGAGCGGCCGGCTGGCGACCGACAATGCCGCCATGATCGCGCGCGCGGGACTTTTCCACTACGAGCGAGGGTTCCGGTCGGGACTCGACCTCAACGCCTACGCGTCGCTTTCGCTACCGGGATTGATCACTTGATACCCTACGCACTCCTGCAGGCTGCCGCGGCGGCCGATCCGATCGTTCACCATCCTTTCCAGTTCGGAGTCGGGTGGTTGCAGTTCACCGGCTTCGGCATCGCCGTCGTGCTGGCGTTCATCGTCGCGCAGATGGTGTCGCAGGAGGAGATGAAGCGCCTCGGCTATGACCCGGCTCCGATCGCCGATATGATCTTCGGCGCCATCGTGGGCGGTTTGCTCGGCGCCAAGCTGTACTTCGTGGTCGTGCTCGGAAACTGGGACGCGCTGTTCACGCGCGGCGGGTTCGTCTTCTGGGGCGGCCTGGTCGGCGGGGCGGTGGGTGTGCTCCTGGTGGCGAGGTTCAAGAAGGTGCCGGTCTGGCGCACCCTCGAGGTAGGCGCGGCGTCGATCATGGCGGCGTACGCCGTAGGCCGCACCGGATGCTGGGGCGTCGGTGACGACTACGGCCGCCCCTGGGACGGACCGCTGGCCGTCCAGTTTCCGGAAGGGGCGCCCCCCTCGACCGCGGGGATCATGCAGCGTGAGTTCGGCGTCGATTTTCCTCCGGGCACTGACCCAGGCACGGTGGTCTCCGTGCACCCGACGCAGCTCTACGAAGTGACGATGGCCCTCGTCATGTTCGGCATCATCTGGAAACTGCGGCGACACCACCACGCCGAAGGCTGGTTGTTCGGATGGTATTGTGTCTTCGCGGGCATCGAGCGCTTCATCGTGGAGTTCTTCCGCGCGAAAGACGACGTCCTGGCCATCGGGCTCACGATCGCCCAGATCATCGCGATCGCCGCGGTGCTGCTCGGCTTCGTCATTCTGATGATGCGGCGCCGGCCGCAGCCCATCGTCAGGTCAACGGTCGGCGCGTGATGCCGAGTGCTCGCGGGAAAGCGCGACCTCGAGATCCTCGATCTTCCTCTTGAGGGCGTCCTGGGTGGCGCGCATTTCGGCGAGCTGTGCTTCGACGAGCGCCGCTGCGGTCGGATCGGCGGGCATTGTCGGTAGCGCGACGGCGCGCTTCGGCCAGAACGTCTTCACGAGCGCGATCACGAACAGCACGACGAGCACCAGCTGAGCCAGCAGCGTCTCCACCGTGGGATACACACCGAGCAGCTCGATGTGCGGGAA
>JBOHTL010000191.1:0-1797 GCA_050733735.1 Gemmatimonadaceae bacterium | reverse complement strand
GTGTTGTAGAGACGGAATTCCGGTCCGTCAGTCTCTCCCGCTTTCCTGCGCGCGCCCATGCCGAATTCTAGCTAGCCAGGCGCGTCCTCCGCTCGGCGAAGGAGATGACGTCGATCGGAATCTCGGTGACGGGCACCATCACGCCGCCGCCGGGCGCCGGCACACGCAGCACCAGCGGACGCTCCCGGGTAGTCCGTCGGAAGCCCTGGCCTTCGTAAATGCGCGTGATCAGGATGCGTCGCACGATCACCATCGTGGCCGCGAGCGTCGGCACCGCGACGACGAGCCCCATCGGCCCGAGCAGTCGTCCCATGATCAGCACGGACATGATGGAGAGCACTGGTGGGAGATCCACCTTCTTGGACATGACCAGTGGCAGCACCACGTTGCTCTCGACGAGATGCACCACCGTGCCCAGCAGAATCACGAGAACGCTGTGCCCGAAGGGCCCGAACCCCGCGAAGCCCGGACCGTTCAGAACGAACAATGCCGGGATGACCGTCGATACGAGCGTGCCAAAGAACGGAACGATCGCCACCAGGCCGGTGAAGATTCCGAACGGCAGCCAGAAGGGAACGCGCAGCGCGTACAACCCCAGGGCGGTAAGCGCAGCGAGCACGAACATCCCGATCACCATGCCAACGATCCATGAGCGCAGCGTTTCGCCCAGGTCGCCGAGCACGTCACGCACGAGGTCGCGGTGGATCGGTGGAAAGAGGGCGATGAGCCACTCGCGGTAGAGCGCGGGATGGAGCGACAGGTAGATGCCCATGACCGCGACCGCGAACACGTTGATCGCGCCATGGACGAGACCGAGCATCCGCGGCACGACGTCGCCGAAGGAGCCGGCGAGGCGCTCGTACACCGCCCGCAGAATGCGATTGTCGCCCGTGCCGACGACATCGCGCAGTCCCGGGTACTTCAGGAGGAAGTTCTCGAGCCCCATCTCCCATCCGGCGACGTAGTTCGGCAGTACCGTGAAGAGCTGCTGCGTCTGCTCGATCACCGGCGGCACGAGGATCCAGATCAGCGCCGTGACTGACGCGATGGTGAGGACCAGCGCCGCGATGTACGAGAAGGGTTCCGGCACCTTGAGGCGGCGCTCGATCTGATTCGTGAGCGCCCGCAGATACAGCGAGATGAGAATGCCAAGCAGTAACAGCACGAGCACGGTCGCCGCGCTCCTGACGAGCAGGAGCAGGAGGATCGTGAGTACTGTGGCCGTCAGGATCGGCGCGAACCGGACGCGCCGCAGCGTGTCGCCGATCAACGCTGCTTCTTCTCTCCTGTCGCGTCCTCGATCTCCGCGTCCACCGTCTCAGCGTCGCGCGACTTCCCCGCGCCGAGTTGGCCGCGCGCTCCCGCGGAACCCGCCGGAAGCACGCCCATCTTCTGTTTGAGCTGCAGGAGTCGGTCATCCACCGCCGCGCCGGTCGCCCCCTTCTCGAGCGCCTTGAAATCCTGCTGCAGCCGGTCGCCGGTGAACTCTTCTTCGATCTCCACCGATGCCTTGAGCTGGCGCTCGTTGGTCTCGATGCGCTCCTCCATCCGCGCGAACGCCTCGAACGCCGATTTCTCGGACAGCGAGGACATGGTCTCGTGGATGCGTTGCTGCGCCTGCGCGCGCCGCTGACGGGCGACGAGCAGGTTTTTCTTGCGCTTGGCTTCCTCGATCTTGTCGTTCAGGTCGCGCAACGACGCCTTGAGCTTTTCCGTCTCGATCCGGTGCGTCTCCCACGTCCCCTCGAGCTGCTGGCCGTGCGAGAGATGTTCGCTCTGGCGCACCAATGCCTGCTT
>JBOHTL010000190.1:0-6018 GCA_050733735.1 Gemmatimonadaceae bacterium | reverse complement strand
CCGTATACGTGGGTCAGGAGAACGCCGACAGCGTGGCGGCCATCGACGTCGCGACGCAGCGCGTCGTGCGCCACATCCCGGTCGGCCAGGCGCCGCAGGCGCTGGTGTTCGTGGCGAACGCGGTTCGGTCGGGAGCCGGCACGCAGAATCTCACGCGCCAGAGCGTCGGGCTGAGACTCGAGCGCCGCGCGCTGCGAGTCCCATCGGGTCCAAACGCCAAGGCCAAGGCGGTGATCCGGAATCTCGGACCGCTCGACGCCGTCGACATCACGATCCGGCAGGCCCCCGCAGGCGCGATGATGGACGTCTACGCGGTTGAGAACATGGCTTCCCCGCATGGACGCGCGGTGAAGCTCGCCCACCTGATGGTGAAGGACGACGGCACCGCCGAGATCGGCGCGCAGCTGCGGTTCTGGGAATCGGGATTTACCAGCGTGGTCCTCGTACCGGCTGGCCAGACGCCCGCCGGCGCGACAGTGTCCGTGGCGCCGGTGCCGGTCATGGTGGTGGCGCTCGCCGGACACTGTTCGATGCACTGATCTCCGTCGGGACGACCGCTGCCTCGACACGGGGCACCCGCTGGAGTACCGGGTGCTCACGATCGCTCAGGGCGCGCGCGCCGATGTCGGGATCATGATGTGCGCGTATGGCGTTGCCTTCCACATCACCCACGGTCCTCCGTTCTTCGGATCCGTGGAGATGCCGTCGAGGTGCTTCGCGTCGGGCAGCACGATCATGATGTGAGGCCCGGCATTCTTCACCCACTGGTTATCCGCGGCCGGTGCCTGCGCATACGGATCAGTGTTGCTCACCGGGAAATCCCCCTGAAGCATGTACCCGATGGCGATGCGCGTCAGCCCCGGTTCCCGCTTGCTCATCAGGGCGTCGATGAAATCCACCCATGGACCATCCAGGCACATCGGCGAATTGTTCGGCAGCGCCGGATCGTCGGGCATGCACATCCAACCGTTCGTGCCGGGACGCAGGATGCGATTGCTTCCGTCCATGATCGTCGCGTCCTTCCCCACCGCTTCGGGCGCTGCGCTCATCGCGTTGCGAATGGCTAGCGCATCCTGGCCGGCTACTGGACTCGCCATGGCGAGCACGAGGGTCACGCTCCTGGCAACTTGGCGCAGCATAACGTCTCCTGGTTAGAGTAGACCGAACGGTCTAGTGGACCCCAAAAAAAAGGCCTGCATCACCGCCTGCGCGACAAAGGCCGAACCGCGGTGAAGCAGAAGTCGAGCACCGTCTCCAGCGGAGCCGAGTCGCGCAGCAGCCGCGAACGCAGGGCTGCTCCCTCCCAGCAATTCACGATCGTGTTCGCGAGAAGGCGCGTGTCGACACCAGCGGCCAGCTCGCCGCGCCGTGCGGCGTCCTCGAGACAACCGGCGATCCGCAGCGCTATGGCGGAGAAGCAGCTCTCGATCTTGACCCTGAAAATCCTGTTCACCCCGGCAAGCTCCTGCCCGAGCGCTCCGAGCAGGCAGCCCAGATAGCCTTCGGAGGCGTAGCTCTGGCGCACGACGACGAAAAAGCCGCGGATACGCTCCAGTGGCGGCTGGCTGGCATCGGACAGAGCCGCGTCCAGCGCCTCGTGAACTCCCGCCATGTAGCGGTCGATCACCTGAAGCGCGAAGTCTTCTTTGTTTTCGAAGTGATGGTAGAACGATCCGCGCGGAACGTCCGTCGCGTCGAGTACGTCCTGGATCCCCGTATCGGCGTAGCCCCTGGCCAGAAGCAGCTCCAATCCAGCTTCAAGGAGGCGCTCCTTCGTCTCATGCGGAGCGTTCACGAACCGTAGACTGCTCGGTCTAGTCATCGGCTGGATCGTAGCCCCATTTCCCGTCGCGGTCAAGAGCGAAGGATGCGAACCCCGGGACACGGTCCACGCTTGTGCCTCTGCTGTCTGCTTACATCTTCATGCGCGTGCTCAGGAACTCTCTCTCTGCGCTTCTGCTCGGCGCCTGCGTCGCACATTCGAGCGGTATCGAGCTGCCGGAGTCGGTTGCGTCGAGCAACTTCGGCGAACGGATTCGCGTTCTCGACCTGTATCCTGGTGTCACCGCCACTGTCGTCGAGCCCAGAAGCATCGACCCAGGGAAACCGGTCGAGCTGATTCTCTACGCGCTGCCGAACGGCAACAGCACCGCGGAAACAATGGGGCGAGCGCCGTTCGACAGCAGTCGCTGGCGTTACGACATCCAGCACATCGCGGCGCAGACGCGCGCGCTGCGGGCGCGGGGACTGGAGGGGCTGGGCCAGGCCATCATGGTCTATCTCGAGGCCGACGGCAAAAGCTGGCCTGCGTGGCGACAGCAGCGGGGCTACGAGCGCGCCAACGCGCGCATCAGGACCATCGTCGAACAGCTGCGCGGCGCGGTCGGCAGCGCCTCGCGGCTCGACGTCACGCTGACGGGACACAGCGGCGGCGGCTCGTTCATCTTCGGACTCATCGACGCGGAGAGCGAGCTGCCCGACTGGGTGGACCGGATCGCCTTCCTGGACGCCAACTACAGCTTCGAGCCGCGGCACGGCGACCGCATCGCCGACTGGCTCGAGCGCGACGCGCGGCACACGCTGATCGTTCTTGCGTACGACGACCGCGAGATCACACTGAACGGGAAGAAGGTGGTTTCCGACTCCGGCGGCACCTGGCGGGCGTCGCAGCGGATGATCCAGAGCCTGATGCGCCACTTCGTGCTCAACCGGGATACGGTGGGCGATTTCGTCCGATACAGCCATCCACAGATCGAGATCCTCCTGCATCCCAATCGCGAGAATCGCATCCTGCACACGGCGATGATCGGCGAGATGAACGGCTACATGCATGCGCTGCTCGCGCGTCGGCCGGGATATGAGCGGCATGATGTCGTGCTTCAGCCGTCACGCGCGTACACGCAGTGGGTGGACACCGGCGTCACACTCCCCCGCCCCGTCCCCGCCACAATCCCGCCGCGCCAGCGAAGCGCCATGGGTGGCAGGGCATTCATCGCCTCGGTCGCGAATGCGACGCGCGAAGCGCGCGAGACCGCGATTCGCCGCGAGGTTCTCAGCGGCAACATCCCTTCGTTCCTTCGTCAGCTCCGCACGGTCACGGACACGGTGGTCGGCAGTGATGGGGTGAGCCGCACGATCGACTACGAAGTCATGCCCGACTATCTCGCGATCGGCCCCGACGAGGATTTCGTGAGGATGCCGATGGATCCCTACACGGCGCAGGCGTTCTGCGACGCGTTCGGGTTCGTGCTCCCCACGCGCAAGATGGTCAACGACATCTGGGCCGCGGCCAGCGTACGCGTGGAGCCGCGTCCGCTGACGCGGGCGCGCGAATCGCCAGAGACGTTCCTGCAGCACCACGACATCATCGAGGGACAGCTCGCCGGGTCGCCACGCGGCGCTTTCGTCGCGGGAATCAAGAAGGACGTGGTGGTGACGAACCAGCTTCGCGAGCGGGCCAATCGCGTGGCCATCTACGGATGGCACTACCTCTCAGGGAAACCCATCCAGCCGTTGTATTCCGGCCACGTCGACTGGTATGTGGACTACAGCCACGGCATCCGGCCGGTGCGCCGGATCATGCGCGTGGACGGCAAGGCTCGCTCGTACGAGGAGATCCTCGCGGACAGAGCGCTTGCCGTATTGCTCAGCGACGAGGGCGTCATCCCGGTCTCCCGCTACGACCGATAGCTACGCCTCAGCGGGACGCGTGCCCCAGCTCGCGATCCAGCTCCCGCTTCGCGGCTTCGTAGTACGTATCGTTCGCGGGCAGCTGCCTCGCCTCGCTCGGCGCGGGCCGCGGCGACCGTTTCCCAAAGAGCGCGCGCAGCAACCGGTACGCGCCCCACGCGATGAACCCCACAACCGCAAACTTGAGCACCACGATTGCGAGACCAAGGAGCGCGCCAAAGATGCTCAGCGCCGTTCCCAGGACGATGATCGACACGGGAATCACGAGCGCCAGCACGAGCGCGACCTTCAGGACAGTCCAAAGCACTCTCATCGATCTCCTCCGGCAGACAGTGTGGCGGATACGCCACAGCCTCACTACGTGAGATTGCCGCTCCGTGATTCAAGCTTCGGGCTGCTGCGCCGTACCTGACTCGTACGCTGGACAGCGTCTGGCCGGCAGAACGCGGCTCACAGCGGCCGTTCAATCCCGCCGTGCGACGCGCCGTCCGACGTCGACCGCGCGAAAGCCCGATTCGCCCCAGCCGATGATGAAGACGCTGAACCCCTGCCGCATGCGCAGCTCGATATCGCGCTCGTTGGCCGGATAACCGCAGGGCACGTCGAACTCTTTGCACGCGGCCAGCACGCGCTGGATCGCGCCTTCCCACGCGGCTTCATCGAGCACGCGCCTTCCGGTCGAATCCGTGGTCGAAAAGATGCCGCGCAGTGTCCCTGCGCCGGGGAAAAGCACGCCGATGCCCGGCACAGCAGCGATCTCGCGCACCTTCTCGAGCCCTTCCCTGCTCTCGACGATCGTGAAGTTCACCAGCTCGCCGCGCGGATTCAGCGGCCAGAGATCCGCCCGCTTTCTGTATTCGTCGACGCTCATTCCCCAGCGAGCGGGCGCGTCGCCGACGTCGTCCAGTCGCGTGCCGCCATTCGCCGCGAAGCGCATCATGGCGAGCCCCTGCCGAACCTCCTCGGCGCTCCTGACATCCACGAACACGATGCCGCTGACGCCCAGGTTCAGCTGCCGACTGATGTGATCCCGCGCCTTCGCGGGATCGGGAGCGATCTCCGGCGTCTTGACGTACAACGCATGACTGAGCGTTGCCCCGCGCTTCATTCCACCGTCGAACATCCCGCGCGCCAGCTCGGCGAACGCCGCATACCCGCGCTCGAAGTTGCGTTCCATCGAGCCGTCAAAGACGTAGTCGGCGCGCCGGTAACTCAGCGCATCCTGCGCCAGCTGCGCGGGAGTCTTCGCCGCGGCCTGGACCGCCGGCGCTTCCGCGCCGGGGCGGACGCGCGGATTGGACGGGGCGTATAGTCCGAACACCGCGCGCGCCTGCTCGAGCAGATCGATGACGGGATTCAGGTGGCCCGTGTCTGTGGACTGCGCCGCGGCGGGCGCGGCGAGGATCACGGTGGCGGCGGCGATGACGAACGCATGGCTTCGCACGGAAGCTTCCTCGGCTCGGGTGCCGCCAATATCGCCTCCATGCGGCATGGCGGATACCGGCCCGGGCGGTTGGGCCGGAAGGGCCCACCTCTGGTTCGACGGCGCCCCTTCCCGCATACTATAGAGTCTCGATCCCTGCACGGGGGCGTATCGAATGAAGCTGTCGCACGCGGTCGCGGCTCTTACGGTAGCCGCGGTGGCCATTGCAGCTGTCGGCAGTCCAATCTCCGCTGTCGGATCGGGCCTCGTGGAATCGGACAGCGATTCCGCAGCCGGCGTTCGCCCGAAGCCTCGTCCGGAGCCTCGTCAGGGGCGCGCCGCGACGAAAGCATTTCCCGCGAGCGCCGTGGTCCAGCGCTACTGCATGGGTTGTCACAACCCTCGGCAGCTGCGCGGCAATCTGTCTCTTCAGGGATACGACCTCGATTCCGCGCTCGCGCGCCGCGACGTCTCGGAGAAGATGATCCGCAAGCTGCGCGCGCGGATGATGCCGCCGCCGAACGCGAGCCGGAAGCTCAGTCCGGACTCGTCGACACTCCTTGCCACGGCGATCGAGCAGGTCATCGACAGCGGCGCACGACTGGATCCCGGGCAGCGACCCTTCCAGCGGCTGAATCGCGCCGAGTACGAGCTCGCGGTGCGCGACCTGCTCGACGTCCAGATCGACGCCGGCGACTTCCTTCCACTCGACACCACGAGCGCCAACTTCGACAACATCGCCGACGTGCAGTCGCTGTCGCCGACGCTGCTGGAGGCCTACCTGAACGCCGCCGCCGCCGTCGCGCGGATGGCGATCGGTGATCCCCGGGCAGCGCCGCTCTCGACTCAGTACAGCGCGTCGCCATTCACGTCGCAGCACCCCTGGAACCGGCTCGACGGAGCGC
>JBOHTL010000189.1:0-3417 GCA_050733735.1 Gemmatimonadaceae bacterium | reverse complement strand
CTTCGTCGCCAACGTGTCTCACGAGCTGCGAACGCCGCTGGCGCAAATCTCGATGTTTGCCGAAACACTGCACCTCGGACGCGAGCGCAATGCCGCGGAAGGGAGGCATTTCGCAGCCATCATACTCGCCGAAGCGCGTCGTCTGACCAATCTCGTCGAGGGCGTGCTGCGACATTCACGCAGTCAGCAGGGGCCTCCCGTTCTGCAGCGTGAGGTCGTGGACGTGACGCGCGAAGTCGCCGAGTCGGTGGACGCATTCGCGCCGATCGCGCAGGCGTCGGAGGTGACGGTGCGCGTCGAGGGCGGGGAGGCATGGGCCGACGTCGAGCGCGCCGCGCTGCGTCAGATTCTGGTCAATCTGCTGGATAACGCGGTGAAGCATGGCGGCCGGGGGACGACGGTGCGCGTGAGCACGCGCGTCGCCGGACCGGACCTTCGCCTCGAGGTGGATGACGCCGGTCCGGGCGTTCCCCTCGAGTGGCGCGAGCGCGTTTTCGAGCCGTTTGCCCGCGTCGACGGACGCACGGCCACAGGCGCTGGGATCGGGCTCTCCGTGGTTCGAGAGCTCGTCGAGGCGCATGACGGGCGCGTCTGGATCGAAGATTCCGTCCTCGGCGGAGCGCGAGTGGTCGTCGCGTTGCCGGCGTCCGCGCCACCGGCATCCACGTCTCCCTCCGAGCCGCTGGTCACGGCACCGTGAGTCGCATCCTCGTCGTGGAGGACGAACGCAATCTCGCGCTCGGACTGCGCGCGAATCTCGAGGTCGAAGGACACGAGGTTGCGGTGGCGCATTCGGGTGAGGAAGGGCTGGAGGAAGCGGCGCGACGCCGGCCGGATCTCGTGATTCTCGATCTGATGCTCCCCGGCATTGACGGTTATGGAGTGCTCAGCGCGCTGCGCGCTCGCGGGCTCGACGTTCCAGTGCTGATCCTCAGCGCGCGCGCCGAGGAGATCGACAAGGTGCGTGGTTTTCGTACCGGCGCGGACGACTATGTCACCAAACCGTTCGGCGTCATGGAGCTTCTGCTTCGCGTGCAGGCGCTGCTGCGCCGCGCACACGGTGGACGCGTGGCGGTCAGGAACGGGACGCGGTGGAGCTTTGGCGACGTGGACGTCGACGCCGAGCGTCGCATCGTCGCCCGGAAGGGCGAAGAAATACCGCTGACGCCGCGCGCCTTCGAGCTTCTCCTGGCGTTGCTCACAAGCGCGGACAAGCCGCTCACCCGGCAGCACCTTCTGCGTACCGTGTGGGGGTACGACGCGTCCGTCACGACCCGCACGGTGGACGCACACGTCGCCGAGTTGCGGCGCAAGCTCGAGATGGATCCGGGCGCGCCACGGTACATCCTGACAGTGCATCGCGTCGGATACCGCTTCCGCCCATAGGCGGTTTTACAACTCGCGTACGCGAGCTTCGCCTTTCCCCGGCGCGTCGCGGCGACATTGGCTCCCATCTCAACAGGGAGTCTTCATGCGCTGGTATCATGGAACGTTCATCTCGATCGCGGGATTCCTGCTGGCGACCGAGCCGGTCTATGCTCAACAGCTCCGGTCTGCCACACCGCAGGGGTCCGCGGCATCCGCCTCCGTTCGGCGGGATGACTGGCAGCGCGTCCCCGACATCTTCGCCGCCCTTGGCGTCACGAGCGGCAGCCGCGTCGCGGATCTCGGCGCAGGCGAAGGCTGGCTGACGACCAGGTTGGCCAAGCAGGTCGGAGCGACTGGGCGAGTGTTCGCCTCCGATGTCAGCACCGAGGCGCTGGAGCGCCTCGGCGAGACGATCGCGCGCGACTCGTTGCGCAACGTGGAAGTCCTCCTCGCCGAGGACGACGATCCGCGATTGCCGCATGGAACACTGGATGGCGTGGTGATTCTCAACGCGTACCACGAGATGAACCAGCGCGTCGCAGTGCTCGACGGTGTGAAGCGCGCGCTGCGGCCCGGCGGTGTGCTGGTGATCGTGGACAACATCCCGGCGGACACCGCAATGCGGACGCGCCGCGAGCAGACGTCGCGCCATTCCCTGGCGCTGGAATTCGCGCGCGATGACCTCGAGGCACAGGGATTCGAGATCGTTTCCAGCGATCCGGGATTCGTGGACCAGAAGAACGGTGCGGCCGTACACCGTCAATGGCTGCTCGTGGCGCGCCGGCCGAAAAAGTGAGGGGCCGGGGCGAGAACGGATTCGGCGCCGTCGACGGCGCTGCGCTCGTGGTCACGACGGTGGTCGGCGCTGGGATCTTCACCGTGCCGGCCTATGTCGCCGGGCTCGCGGGCAGTTCGATGGCGACACTGGCACTCTGGATCGCCGGCGGACTGCTCGCGCTCGCGGGCGCCCTCTGTTATGCAGAATTGGGCGCGAGACTCCCGCGCGGCGGCGCTGAATACGCATATCTGCGCGAGGCATTCGGCGAGTCGTTCGCGTTTCTCTCGGGGTGGACCTCGTTCGTTGCCGGTTTTTCGGGAGCGATCGCCGCTGCCGCTGTCGGCTTCGCCGTATATCTGGCGAGCGTTGTCCCCGCACTCGCGGGATTCTCGCTGGCTTCATGGCGCGTCGGTCCTCTCGCCATTTCGCTCGATGGCACCACACTGGGCGCCCTTCTTCTGATTCTCGTGTTCACGATAGTCAGTGTTGCCGGTGTGCGCGCGAGCCGCCTGGCGACCAATGCGCTGGCGCTTCTGATCATCGGGGGTGTCGTCGCGATCGTCGGCGCTGGCTTCATCGGCGACGTTGCGTCCGTTGCTGCGCCTCCGCGGGCCGACGGCAGCGCGTGGTCGGCGCTCGTGCCGATCTTCTTTACGTACAGCGGCTGGAACGCGGCTGCATACGTAGCGAGTGAGTTTCGCGATCCCGCGCGCTCGATTCCACGCGCGCTCATCGGCGGCACGCTGGTGGTCACCGTGCTGTACGTCGCGATCAATGCTGCATTGCTGCGCGTCCTGTCACCTGCGGGACTCGCGGCAACGCCTGCACCGGTCGCCAGCGCAGCGCGTGCCGCGATGGGATCCGCAGGAGAGTTGGCCGTCACCCTGCTGGTGCTGGCGGCGCTCGCGAGCAGCGTGTGCGCCATGGTGATCACCGGGCCGCGGATCTACCGCGAGATGGCACGCGATCGGGTGCTTCCTCCGTTCTTCGGTCGAACGGGCAGACGTCAGCAGACGCCATACGTCGCGGCCATCGCGCAGAGCGTCTGGAGTGCGGGCCTCGTGTTGTCGGGGACGTTCGAGCAGATCGTCACATACACGGGATTCTCCATCGTGGTGTTCAGCGGCGCCGCCGTGTGCGCGCTGATCGTTCTGCGCCGGCGACAGGGAGCCCCACGGACCTACCGCGTGCCCGGATATCCCTTCGTGCCACTCCTCTTCATCGTCGCCTGCGTCGGTATGACGGTGGCCAGCATTCGCTATGCCCCGGGT
>JBOHTL010000188.1:0-3429 GCA_050733735.1 Gemmatimonadaceae bacterium | reverse complement strand
GTATTCGGGGCTCCGCGGTCGCGGGGCTCCCCTTTTTTGTGTATGCCAAACCGTCGAAATCCAAGGGGATCAGTTAAATGGTCGAAGTTCAGCTCGGCGAAGGCGATCGCATCGAGGCAGCGCTGCGCGTCTTCAAGAAGAAAGTGCAGCGCGCCGGTGTGTTGCAGGACCTTCGTCGCAAGCGGCACTATGTGAAGCCAAGCGAGGCGCGACAGCTGAAGAGCGCCGCGGCACAGCGCCGGGCACGTTCGAAAAAGCACGGCTGAACTTCACCGAAGCCGAAAGGCGGATGTAACGGCGGACAATAAGCCGGACGTTGCCGCGGACGTACAGGCGAATCCGTCGAGCAAAACCCCTCGAACCATGTCGGCAGAACGAGGCTTTTCAAAACACGACGAGTGCCCCACATTGGGGCATGCGATTGGCCGCCATTCTGGCGCTCACCATCCCTGCCGCGGCGCTCGGACAGCAAAGTTCGCCGCCCCAACCGCAGCCCCAGTCGTCGCCGCCGGGATCCAGAGCACCGGCACCCGCAGCAGCCAATAACGCGCCCGCGCCTTCGCCGGGCGTTCGTTATAACAGGCTCCTGATTCGCAACGCGATGGTCATCGACGGCGCGGGCAATCCCGCGCGCGGTCCGATGGACATCGTCGTCGAGGGCTCGACGATCGCGAGCGTGCGGCCGGCGCGCCCCATCGATGAGTTCGGAACCGACAGTTCTCCGGCGCGACGCGGCGCCGCTTCGTACGATCGGGTGATCGACGCGACCGACATGTACGTGACTCCCGGCATCGTCGACATGCACGGGCACATCCACTTCGGCCGGAACCGCATTCCGTGGCCGAAGGACTACGTCTACAAGTTGTGGCTCGGCCATGGCATCACGACGGTGCGCGAGCCGGGGAGTGGTGAAGGGACCGACACCACCGTGGCCCACGCGCGGCTGTCCGCGGAGAATCGCATCGCCGCGCCGACGCTCATCCCCTATGTGACGGTCCAGGCGGAATCGCCGGATTCCGCCCGCGCGCTGATCCGCCGCGCCAAGGCGCGTGGCGCGCAGGGACTGAAGGTCTTCATCAACCGACCGGACGTCTGGGAAGCGATCGCCGACGAGGCCAGAAAGAACAACCTTCCCATCGCCACCGATCTGAAGATCCAGGAGACGGACGCCGTCCGCGCCGCGCAGCTCGGCGTGCGCACGCTGGAGCACTGGTACGGCGTCCCGGATGCGGCGATCCCGGGACCGCAGAACTTTCCGGCGTCGTACAGCTACGACGACGAATCCGACCGCTTCCGCTGGGCCGGCGATCTCTGGCGCCAGGCGGATTCTGCCGGGCTCTCCGCGGTGATCGACACCATGATCGCGCGCGGCGTGACGTGGGATCCGACCTTCGCCGTGTACGAGGCCAACCGCGATCTCGCGCGGGCGCGGACGCAGCCGTGGTTCGCCGAGTACGCGATGCCACAGCTGATGGCGTTCTTCGAGCCGGACCCCACGCGGCACGGCTCGTATCATTTCGACTGGACGACCCCCGACGAGATCATGTGGCGCGACAACATGCGCCGCTGGATGCACTGGGTGCGCGAGTTCGCCGAGCGCGGCGGGAACGTCACGGTCGGATCGGACGCCGGCTTCATCTACCACCTGTACGGATTCGCGACCATTCGCGAGATGGAGCTGCACCAGGAAGCCGGCTTCCATCCCATCGAGGTGCTGCGGCAGGCGACCTCGAACGGCGCGAAGGCGCTGGGGCTCACCAACACCGGCGTCATCCGCCCGGGGTATGCCGCGGACCTGGCCATCGTCGACGGCAATCCGCTGCACAACATGAAGGTTTTCTATGGCACCGGTGTTCAGGTGGAGAAAGACGGCCGCGTCGAGACGCGTGGCGGAGTGACGTACACGATCAAGCAGGGGATCGTCTTTGATGCCGCGCGCCTTCGGGCTGATGTGCGAGAGATGGTTGAACGCGCCCGGATGGTGACGCCGTGAACCTGCCGCGCCTTCGCGGCGGACAACTGCCGCGGCTTCGCCGCGGACAACCGTAGAGGCGAATGGCACATCGCGAATCGATGAGTGATGGGATCCGGGGCGAAGCCCCGACAGTTCTCCGGGGCGAAGCGACGGCATCGCTCGCCGACCGCCTCGCCCCGCCGCAGAGCAGCCTCCTCGCCGAGGGCCTCATCGGTTCGCCGATTCTCAAGATCGCCGCCGAGGTGCGGGCTTTTGCCGCCACGGGTCAGAAGATCTGCAACCTCACCGTCGGTGACTTTGCGCCGAGCGAGTTTCCGGTGCCGGAGCTCCTCTCGCGCGAGCTCGCGGCCGCGGTGCAGCGCGGCGAGACGAACTACCCGCCGTCGGCGGGCATGCCGGCGCTGCGAAAAGCGGTTGCGACCTTCTGTGAGCGGAGACTGGGACTCAACGTCGAGAGCGACGGCGTCCTGATCGCGTCCGGCGCCCGCCCGCTGATCTACGCGGCCTACAGAGTCATCGCCGATCCCGGAGAGAAGGTCGTCTTCCCGGTGCCGTCATGGAACAACGTGCATTACTGCCAGATGTCCGGCGCCCGCCCGATCGCGATCTCATGCGACGCGACCACGGGATTCCTTCCGACGGCGACTCAGGTCGCCGGTCGTCTGCGCGACGCGCGCATGCTGGTGTTGAACTCGCCCGTGAATCCCACGGGAACGGTGTTCACCGGGGAGCAGCTCGCCGACATCTGCGATGCGGTACTGGAGGAAAACGAGCGCCGCAAGGGCGTGGATCGTCCGCTCTATCTCATGTACGACCAGGTCTACTGGATGCTGACGTTCGGCGTCGAGCACGTGCATCCGGTCGCGTTGCGTCCCGAGATGGCGCGCTACACGCTGTACGTCGACGGCATCTCGAAATCGTTTGCCGCGACGGGACTGCGTGTGGGCTGGGGGCTCGGACCGGCGACGCTGATCCAGCAGATGTCCGACCTGCTCACGCACGTGGGCGCGTGGGCGCCGCGGCCAGAGCAGGTGGCCAGCGCGGCACTGCTCGTGAACGACGGCGAGATCGATCGCTTTCACGACCGGATGCGCGGGGAGGTGCTCGCGCGGCTGCAGGCGCTGCACGACGGCATCGCGGATCTCGGGCGTGAAGGGTTCCCGGTCGACGCCGCGATTCCGAGCGGCGCGATCTACCTCAGTGCGTGCTTCAACCTGCACGGCAAACGCGCGCCGGACGGCAACACGCTGCGAACGGATGACGACGTGCGCTCGTACCTGCTGCGCAGCGCGGGTCTGGCCGCCGTTCCGTTCAGCGCGTTCGGCCAGCCGGATGGCAGTGGCTGGTTCCGCCTCTCGGTCGGCGCAGTGTCGCTTGCGGACGTCCGCGAGCTCATGCCGCGTGTCCGAGGAGCGCTCGAAGCGCTTGATTGAGTGGGGCTGGCGTCGGACCTG
>JBOHTL010000187.1:0-5750 GCA_050733735.1 Gemmatimonadaceae bacterium | reverse complement strand
AAGCAGACCCAGACACTGTCGCGACTCGTGCAACAGCTGCTCGATGTCAGTCGTTTCGAAGCCGGCAGCGGAAAGCTCGACGTTCGTCCGGTGGAACTGCACGGGTTCCTGCACAATCTCGAAGAGTCCTTTCAGGTGCTCGCCGATCAACGCGGTGTTCGCTTCCAGATCGCGATTCACGAGGGGCTGCCGTCGCCCGTCCATTGGGACTCCGACCGGATGAACGAGGTGCTGGGCAACCTGCTGTCGAACGCCTTCAAGTTCACTGATCGCGGCGGCGAGGTGGACCTGACCGTGCTCCCGGTGGAGCACGGCGTTCAGATGGAGGTGCACGACACGGGCGCCGGCATTCCGCCGGAGCAAGTGCCGCGTATCTTCGAGAAGTTCTATCAGGCGGACAACCAGGCTGCGGCCGCCGGCATCGGGACCGGCTT
This sequence comes from Gemmatimonadaceae bacterium, assembly GCA_050733735.1. Classification (GTDB taxonomy): domain Bacteria; phylum Gemmatimonadota; class Gemmatimonadetes; order Gemmatimonadales; family Gemmatimonadaceae; genus DASPMP01. Next base: position 5,316 of record JBOHTL010000187.1, on the reverse strand, counting down.
GGGACTTGCCATCGCACGTCAGATCGTGGAAGCGCACAACGGAACCATCGAATGCGACAGCACGCCGGGAGTAGGAACGACCTTCACCATCGTCCTGCCGGAGCGCGCCACCGGGCGCAGGACCTCCGCGCAGCACGCAGCGATCGCCGAGGTAGCCTGATGCTCCGCGCCATTTCCCTCGCCATTCTCGCCGTCGCTTTGACGGCCTGCGCGCGTTTGCCGTGGACGCGCGAAGCGCGGCCGAATCCGGACGAGGGTCTGTACTATCGCGCGCTGACGCTGCTCGACAGCTCGGCCACGACGCCATCGCTGGATTCCGCGGTGTACTATCTCGATCGCTATCTGGCGTCGTCGTACAAGCAGGATCACGCGTGGGAAGCGGTCGTGCTGCGTCGTCTGGTGGTCGAATCGCAGGAGCTGCGTCGGGTGCAGGTCGCGCTCGAGCGCGATACCGGTCGGTCGAGTGGCCGACGAACGGAGACGTCAGGCGGCGAAGTCGTACGGAGCGACGACGCGTCGCGCGAGATCCAGCGCCTCAAGGAGGAACTGGCGAAGGCGAACGCGGAGCTGGAACGGATTCGGAAGCGATTGGCGAATCCGAAGGACCCGTAGAGAGTGAAACGCTCTGTTCATCCGACTCTGAAGAGCTCCAGCGACCGGCTATAGCGCTGCGTCAACACCGCCCGCAGGGCCGCGTTGTCCCGCGTTCGCAGCTCCGGATCATCGCGTAGCACGTCTTCCGCGAGGTCGCGGGCCCGCACATTGAGCTCCTCGTCGCGCAGCGGATCAGCGACGCGGAAGGTCGGCACTCCGCTCTGCCGCTCTCCGAACAGGTCGCCCATGCCTCGCATGCGCAGATCGGCACGCGCGATCTCGAAACCGTCATCGGTGTTCACGAACAGCTCGAGCCGCGCCCGCGCTTCGGGGGAGACGTCGCCGAGGAGGATGCAGAACGACTCTTCGGCGCCGCGACCGACGCGGCCGCGCAGCTGGTGCAGCTGGGACAACCCGAAGCGCTCCGGATGCTCGACGATCATCACCGTCGCGTTGGACACGTCGATGCCCACCTCGATGACCGTCGTGGCGACGAGCACGTCGATCTCGCCGTCTCGAAAGGCGCGCATCGTCGTGTCGCGCTCGTCGGCGGGCATGCGGCCGTGCAGGAGCGCGACCTTGCGCGACGCCAACGCGCCGCCCTCGGTCGTCAGCTTCTCGTACATCGTCGTCGCGGCCTTGAGATCTGTTTTCTCCGACTCCTCGATGACCGGGTAGACGATGTACGCCTGACGTCCTTCCTCGAGCTTTCGATTCACGAAGGCCAGGACGCGCTCGCGGCCCGCATCGCCGCGCAGGGCAGAGACGACGGGACGCCGTCCCGGCGGTCGTTCGTCGAGGATGCTGATATCGAGATCGCCGTACAGCGTGAGCGCGAGCGACCGTGGAATCGGCGTCGCGGACATGAGCAGAATGTCAGGCGCTTCCCCCTTGGCACCGAGCTGCTTCCGCTGCTCCACGCCGAAACGATGCTGCTCGTCGACGATCGCGAGCCCGAGCTTCCCGAACGTGGTTGCCTGCTGCACCAGGGCATGCGTCCCGACGACGATCGCCGGCTCGGTGCCCTGGATGCGCGCCGACGTCTCCCGTCGTTCCCGCGCGCCGAGCGAGCCGGTGATCAGGATCGGCGAGATCTCCAGTGGCCCGAGCAGGGAGACGAACGTGCGCGCATGCTGCTCTGCCAGCAGTTCGGTGGGTGCCATCAACGCGGCCTGATATCCGTTCTCCAGGGCGAGCAGCGCCGCAAAGAGCGCGACGATGGTCTTTCCGCTTCCCACGTCGCCCTGCAGCAGGCGATGCATCTTCCGGTCGCTGCACATGTCCGCGAAGATCTCGCGCGACGCGCGCACCTGCGCGCCGGTCAGCTCGTAGGGCAGCGCTTGCCGGAGACGCGACGTCAGCTCTCGCTTGTTCTCGAAGCGGATGCCCTGCCGCGCGACGCGCGCCAGCGACCTGGCGCGCTGGTGCAGCAGGTGAATGAAGAAGAGCTCCTCGAACGCCAGACGCGCGCGCCCCGCCGCCGCTTCGCCGAGCGACGAGGGCCGGTGCACCATTCGCAGCGCGTCACGAATGTGGGGTACGGCGGCCGCCGAAACCACGGGCGGCGGCAGGTACTCGTCGATGAGCGCCAGCAGGCCGTCGAGATGCTGATCGATGATCGATCGGATGACCTTGAACGACAGTCCTTCCGTGGCGGGATACACGGACAGAACGCGTCCCTGCTCCGTGTCGTCCGCGTCGTCGTCTTCACCGAGATTGATGAACTCGCGCGGCTGCAGCTGGCGGCCGTGAAAGAACCGCACGTTCCCGGTGACGAGCAGCGCGTCTCCCTTGTGGATGCTGCGATCCAGGAACGGCTGCCCCGGCCACGCGACCTCGATCATCCCGGAGCTGTCCTTGAGGACCGCCTGAAAGATCCGCAGCCCGCGCCGTGTGGGGATGATTCCCTTCGAGATCACCCGACCGACGACCGTCGCGCTCATTCCGGTCTCGAGCGACGAGATCGGCGATATGGTGCTGGCGTCTTCGTAGCGATGCGGGATGTGGAAGAGCAGATCGCCGGCGGTGAGAACGCCGAGCTTCCTGAGGGCTTCCGCCCGCGCTGGTCCGACGCCCTTCAGGTACGTGACTGGCGTCTCGAGCATGAGTCGCGGCCGGGATCCAGCGGACACGGGTCGCGACCCTGGCGACGCCACTCAGGCCCCGGCGAGCAGCTCGTGGGAGAAGGTCGCGGGGTCGAAGGGCACGAGATCCGCGGCCTGCTCGCCGACGCCGAGAAATTTCACCGGCACATCGATGGCCTCGTGCACCGCCACGACGATTCCTCCCCGGGCGGTGCCGTCGACCTTCGTGACGACGAGTCCCGTCACCGGCACAGCGGCCGAGAACTCCTTCGCCTGCTGTACCGCGTTCTGACCGATGGTGGCGTCGAGCACGAGGAGCGACTCGTGCGGTGCGCCCGGCAGGCGCTTGGCCACCACGCGCGCAACCTTCTTCAGCTCCTCCATGAGACCCGAGCTGGTATGCAGCCTGCCCGCGGTGTCGATGATGACGACGTCCGACTTTCGCGCGACGGCGGCATCGATGGACTGGAACGCAACCGCCGCGGGATCCGCGCCGGCCGCCGCGCCGACGAACTCCGCCCCGGTGCGATCCGCCCACACCTTGAGCTGATCGATGGCGCCCGCCCGAAAGGTGTCGCCGGCGCCGAGGAGCACCCGATGCCCCTCCTTCCGGAACCGCTGCGAGAGCTTGCCAATGAACGTCGTCTTTCCGGCGCCGTTGACGCCGACGACGAGCATGACCGTGGGTGGCTGCGGCGCGCTGACGAGCGCCGGGTCATTCCGTCCGCTGCGCAAGGCGTTCTCGATGCCGATGCGAAGCGCCTCGAGAAACTCCGCCTCGGTCTTCAGCTCACCGCGCTGCGCTCTGCGGCCGACGTCCTCGACCAGCCGCATGGAGACCGGAACGCCGAAATCCGCCTCGAGCAGCAGCTCCTCGAGACGTTCGAGCGAACCTTCCTGGACACCGCCGCGCGCGATGACGGCGACGTCCATCAGGGCGACGTCCTTGATGCGGTCCCAGAGGGAACGCTTCGGCAGATCGCCGGCGCGGCGAACGATGCGACTCATGAGCGTAATCTACAGATAGCGAACGAACACCCGATCAGCGCAACCCGAGCCTTCTGCGCGCAATCCATTCGCCGCAGAGGAGCAGCACGATCAGCAGGTACAGCACGCTCTTGTTGCGCGCCCGTCGCGCTTCGTCGACATGCCGGCGCGTGCCGACCCTTCCCGACTGCAGGCGCGGCCGTCTCGGCAGCAGCTCGGCGGACGCATTCACCGCGAGCAGCGCGCGCCCGCCGGGGACGAACACCTCGTAGATCCCGGGCGGCAATGGCGCGCTTTCCTGCACGGCGCTCCCGGGTCCGAAATGGAGCGTGAGTGTGTCCGGTCGATCGACGGCGCGCGGCTGGATCACCGCGTGAATCAGGGAATCCGCGGTCGATCCGCGTCTCCAGCGGATCGTCTGTCCCGACCGCACGAACGTGACTTCCGGAACGGCACCGCGGCGGTCGGCGCGTTCGGCGGCGAGCCAGTCGAAAATGCCTCCCCACATCGCCGCGAACGCGTCGGCGCTCGCGCCACCGCGGAATCGCCAGCGCCAGAACCCGGAGCCCGTCACCGTGACGACCCGCCGCGGCGCATCGCTTCCGACGACCAGGGGCCGACGTGACGCCTCGCGTCCGCGACGCGCCTCCAGCGCGACCCAGTCGCCCGAGGCTGGAGCGCCGGCCGCGACGGGAGCCAGACTGTCCAGCGGAATGGCGGCAAGCGCGGCGCTGAGCGGGGAGACCGGAGTGGCGACCGGGTACCACTCTCCCTCCTCCTCGGTGGGCACCATGAGGGCCAGCGGGCCGAGCGTGGCCGTTCGCGGCGGACCGAAGATCATCGTGTCACCGTGAATGATCGCGATCGGCGCGTCGCGCAGCGCCGAGCGCACCTCCGCCTCCGTGGCTGGCGTGAGCGACCCTTCATGGCGCCACATCCCGGGCGCCACCCGGAGAAAGCCACGCGTCGGCAGAGCGAGTGCGCCGCGCAGCACGGCGATGGCGAAGCGCACATCCTGATCCGGCGACGTGGACACCACGACGGCGCTCGCCGCGCGCGACAGCTCGATCGTCGCCGCCAGAGTGTCGTTGCGCGGTTCCGCGTCGTCCGGCGTGGACAGCGCGGCGCGCAGGATCTGCGGACCGTCTGTGCCGCTCTCGGAAAGAACGCGAAGCTCGAGCTGCCGTTCCGACCAGGACGACATGGCCTGCACCGGCCAGCGTCCCAGCTGCCGGTCGCCGAGCAGCAGGGCCAGCGATCCGGCAGCCGCGCCCTGCGCTCCCGCCGCAATGGCCACGCGAAGGTGCAGCGAGTCGCCGTGCACCGCCGCGCGCGGAGATTCCATGGCAACCACGGCGCCGTCACGTCTGGGCTCGCGGGCCAGCACCACGATGCGCGAGCCGCTCACCAACGCGTCCAGCGCGCTCGAGTCCTGCACTTCGCCATCGGTGATGAGCACCGCTGTACGGCCGCTCGCCATCGTGCGCTCGACGACAGGGCGCACGATCGTGGCCCGGTCCCCGGGGCGCGATTGCTCCGCGGCGGGACGGATGCTGTCACCGAAGAACCACACCGAGTCGGCGCCGATCGCGGCGGCCGAATCCCAGGCGGCGTTCGCGAGCTGCGCGTTCTCCCGCGTCATGCTCAGTGA